>NZ_JBTEKS010000147.1:0-9722 GCF_054333355.1 Methylomagnum sp.
TGGGAATCCTTGGAGCGAACCAGCGATGGTGGGCAATCGTAATGAATGCCGCACCGTTCCTGCCGGGGTGTGGCGTTGGCCTGTTTCGCGCTGAGTGGGCACACATTAAACGATCCGACGCGATTGAGCCAAGCGGAATCAGGGCAATCGCGCTATGTCGCTTCGGTTCCCTCTCCCGGTGGGAGAGGGAGTAAAGCTATTCCGCGTAGGAATGGCTGGGGCGGCATCGCGCCAATTGGGGCAGGGCAGTTTTTCCATTAGAATGACCCGCCTTTAAGCGTTCATCCTGATTTATTGTTACATGGCCGTATCACGACGCCTCATCCTGGCTATTTGCTTGCTCCCGCCGTTCGTCGCGGGCTGTGGGCAAAAAGGCCCGCTCTACTTAGAGGGCCATAAGCCCCATGGGCCGAAAGCCACCCTGAAAGCTAAGCCACCGAATCAACCGCCCGCGCCGGTTGAGCAAGAACCCGCCGAGAAAGATCAACCCTGATGGATTATTTCGAATACCGCGACGGCGAATTGTGCGCCGAGCAAGTCCCCCTGTCGGTCATTGCCGAACGCTTCGGCACGCCCTGCTATGTCTATTCCCGCGCCACCCTGGAACGCCATTGGCACGCCTTCGACCGGGCCTTCGCCGACCGGCCCCATTTGGTGTGCTACGCGGTCAAGGCCAATTCCAATCTAGCCGTGCTGAATGTATTGGCCCGTTTGGGGTCCGGCTTCGACATCGTGTCGGTGGGCGAATTGGAGCGCGTGCTGGCGGCGGGCGGCGATCCGGCCAAGGTCGTATTCTCCGGCGTGGGCAAGCGGGAGGACGAATTGCGGCGGGCGCTGGAGGTCGGCATCCGCTGCTTCAACGTGGAAGTGCCGGGCGAGTTGGACCGGCTGAACCGCATCGCGGGCGACATGGGCAAAACCGCGTCCGTGTCCCTGCGGGTCAACCCGGATGTGGACGCTGGCACGCACCCCTATATTTCTACGGGACTGCGGGAGAACAAATTCGGCATCGACATAGACGAGGCGCTACACCATTACCGGCGCGCGGCCAGTTTGCCCAATCTCCGGGTCGTCGGCATCGACTGCCACATCGGCTCCCAGCTTACTTCGGTGACGCCGTTCATCGACGCCCTGGACCGGGTGCTGGTGCTGGCCGACAAATTGAAAGAAGAGGGCATAGCTATTCATCACCTGGACATCGGCGGTGGCTTGGGGATTCGCTACGACGCTGAATCTCCGCCAGAACCCGCCGAATACGCCGCCGCCCTGTCCGAACGGCTGGCCGGGCTGGATTACGAAATCCTCATGGAGCCGGGCCGGGCCATCGTGGGCAACGCGGGCGTGCTGCTGACCCGCGTGGAATACCTCAAATCCAACAGCGTCAAGCATTTCGCCGTGGTGGACGCGGCCATGAACGATTTGATCCGCCCGGCGCTGTACGAGGCTTGGCAGGCCATCATTCCCGTGCGTCCGGCGGAATCCGCGCCGAAACAGGTGTACGACATCGTCGGCCCGGTGTGCGAGACCGGCGACTTCCTCGGCAAGGAGCGCGGGTTGGCAATCCGCGAAGGCGATTTGCTGGCGGTGCGTTCGGCGGGCGCCTACGGGTTCAGCATGAGTTCCAATTACAACTCCCGCCCCCGTCCCGCCGAGGTCATGGCCGACGGCGATAAGGTTCATCTCGTTCGTCAGCGTGAGGCGTTGACCGATTTGTTCCGTGGCGAATTCTTGGCGGATTGAGCGATGCGTTTGAAATTCACCAAAATGCACGGGCTGGGCAACGATTTCGTGGTCATCGACGCCGTGCGGCAAGCCGTGGCCCTTACGGCGGAGCAAGTCCGGTTCCTGGCCGACCGGCATTTCGGCGTCGGCTGCGACCAAGTGCTGGTGGTCGAGCCGCCGTCCAGCCCGGACGCCGATTTCCGCTACCGCATCTTCAACGCCGACGGCGGCGAAGTGGCCCAATGCGGCAACGGCGCCCGCTGTTTCGCCCGTTTCGTGCAGGAAGCGGGGCTGACCGACAAATCCGAAATCCGGGTGGACACCGACGCGGGCCGCTTGATCCTGAATCTTTTGGACGACGGCACGGTGACGGTGGACATGGGCATTCCCCGCCACGCCCCGGCGGAAATCCCGTTGCGGGCCGAATCCGAGGCGCTGTGCTATCCAGTGGAGATCGACGGCGAAGCCTACCAATTCGGCGCGGTGTCCATGGGCAATCCCCATGCCGTGCTGCGGGTGGAGGATGTGGACTCGGCACCCGTGCAAACCCTGGGTCCGCAACTGGAAAGCCATCCCTTGTTTCCGGCGCGGGCCAATATCGGATTCCTACAAATTCTCGACCGCCATCATGCCCGGCTGCGGGTGTTCGAGCGCGGTGCCGGCGAAACCCTGGCTTGTGGCAGCGGCGCCTGCGGGGCGGCGGTGGTGGGCATCGAGCGGGGCTGGCTGGACAGCCCGGCGCGGATCGACCTGCCGGGCGGATCGCTGAATATTGACTGGCAAGGGCGGGGCGGCTCCGTATTGATGAGCGGCCCGGCGGTGGTGGTGTTTAACGGGGAAATCGAGTTATGACCCGCAAAGTAGTTTCCAAAGTGCCTAAAGTATCTAAGAAGCGGAATCCCGAGAGCGGGGTGACGATGGCCGAGGTGGAGGCGTTTCTGTATCAGCATCCCGGCTTTTTCGAGGAGCATCTGGACCTGCTGGAAATCCTCAAGATTCCGCATCCTTGCGGCGAGGCGGTTTCCTTGGTGTCCCGGCAAGTCGCCTTGCTGCGCGACAGGAACGACCGGCTACAAGAACAGATCAACGACATCGTCCACATCGCCCGCGACAACGACACGCTCCATCAGCGCATCCATCAGCTTACCCTGACGCTGTTGTCCGCCACCGGACTGGAGGACGCCTTGGCCGGGCTGGAATGGGCGCTGCACCAATATTTCCAGACGGACTTCGTGGCGGTGCGCATCGCCGATCCGAATGTTTCCAGCCCCATCGCCAACTTGTGCATGGCGCCGGGCGGCGGTGGGTCGGAATTGTTCGCCACGGCGCTGGATTCCGGGCAGCCCCATTGCGGCAAGCCGGACCCGGTCCAGGCGGAATTCCTGTTCGGTGAGCGGGCACCGGAGATCGCTTCTTATGCCCTGGTGCCGCTGCAACACGCGGGACTGCGCGGCTTGCTCGCCATCGGCAGCCACGACGCGAGGCGCTTCCAGCCGGGCATGGGCTTGCTGTTCCTGACCCAGATGGGGGAAATCCTCGCCGCCCGCCTCGCCGCCCTGGTCGGCGGTCAGGGTTAGGCTTCATGCGGGACGAGGCCGACCGCCAACTCAACGCCTTCCTCGACACGCTGCGCTTCCAGCGGCGGGCCTCGCCCCATACGCTGGACGCCTATGCCCACGACCTCGCCCGCTTGAAGGAATTCTGTGAGCAGCGCGGCGTCGAAGCCTGGACCGACCTGGCCCCGGCCCACATCCGCGAACACATCGCCCGCCGTCATCGTGACGGCATGTGCAGCCGCAGCTTGCAGCGCGAGTTGTCGGCGATCCGGGGGCTGTTCGATTTCCTCGCCAAGCGGCGGGAATCCACCCACAACCCGGCCCGGGGCGTCCGGGCGCCGAAAGCCCCGCGCCAACTGCCCAAGCCCTTGGACGTGGACCAAATGGTCGGGATGCTCGAAGCGCCGCCGGAAGATGCGCTGGAAGGCCGCGACCTCGCCATGTGGGAGCTGTTCTATTCGTCCGGGCTGCGGCTCTCGGAATTGACCGGGCTGGACCTCACCGACCTGGATTTGGCGGCGGGCATGGTGCTGGTGCGTCAGGGCAAGGGCCGGAAATCCCGCCATGTGCCGGTGGGGAAGTGCGCCGCCGAGGCCGTGGAGCGCTGGCTCAGCATTCGCGACGGCTACGCGGGGGCGGGGGAGCGGGCTTTGTTCGTCAGCCGTCTCGGCACGCGCATCGCCCAGCGCACGGTGCAGGTCCGCTTGGCGCGCTGGCAGCAAAAACTAGGCTTGTCGGAGCATGTCCATCCCCACCGGCTGCGGCATTCCTTCGCCAGCCATTTGTTGGAATCCAGCGGCGATTTGCGGGCCGTCCAGGAGTTGCTGGGCCACGCCAACCTCGCCACCACGCAGATTTATACCCACCTCGATTTTCAGCATTTGGCCTCGGTTTACGACCGCGCCCACCCCCGCGCCAAGAAACGGGCCAAGCCGGACCCCTTGTGACGTGGGTAAGCCCTTTACGGTATAATCCACTAAGTCTCGGAATTCATTACAGGATTTAATTCATGTCAGTGCCAGATACCTCCGAAAGCCCGCAGCAGGCTTCCCCGACCGGACTCAAGGGCTTATTCGCCCGTGGCAACCTCAACGAAAAAGGATTTCTCTGGAAGGTCGGCACCGGGGTGGCTTTCGTGCTGCTCCTTCTTTACGGTATTGGCTGGTACTGGAGTCGTGAACCCGTCAAATTCGATGTGGTCGAGGTCGCCGCCACGGAGGCGAACGTCAAGAATCCCAAGGAACTCCCGCTGGGCTACACCTATTCCAGCACCTTGATTGAAATCGCCGACACCTTGCTGCACAAGCCGGGCGGTTTCCTGACCAACGACGTGTTTCCGCCCAGCGTCATGCTGGACAACATTCCCAATTGGGAATTGGGTGCCCTGATCGCCCTCCGCGATGCGACGACCGCCCTGCGTAACCATATTTCCCGCGCCCAGAACCAATCCCAGGAAGACCCGGATTTGGCGCGGGGCGAACCCTTCTTGTACTTCGATTACAAATCCTGGCAGTTGCCCTCCTCGGAATCCGAGTACGAGAAGGGCATCGAGTCGCTGGTGAACTACCGCGAGCGGGTGATGAAGCGGGAAGCCAGCTTTTATGCCCGCGCCGACAACCTCCGCCAATATTTGGAGGTCTTGGAAAAGCGTCTGGGTGACTATTCCAACCGCCTGGGCGCCAGCACCAGCACCGGCGGCGAGATTGCTATGGCACAAGAAGGCGCCGGTTCGGATGATCGCCGTTTGGAATCCGCCCGGACGCCGTGGATGAAAATTGACGACCGCTTCTTCGAGGCCCGTGGCTACACTTGGGCGGCCATGCATGTGTTGAAGGCCATCGCGTTCGATTTCCGCGATATTCTCGGCAACAAAACCGCCATGGTCACATTGCAGCAAGTCATCGGCGAACTGGAAAGCAGCCAGAAGCCCTTCCTCAGCCCGGTGATCCTGAACGGCGGCGGGTTCGGCCTGTTCGCCAACTACTCGCTGACCCTCGCCAACTACATCGCCCGCGCCAACACGGCGACCATCGACCTGCGCAGCTTGCTACAGCAGGGTTGATGTCCGGTCTTCGGGCTTAGCGGAAAAAAGGCGTCCCGCCTCGGCGGGACGCCTTTTTTTGCGACCAAAATCATAGTCTTTGGGCTGATATACTCCGCCTCGATCAGCAATCCAAAGGGGCTTTTCCATGGGCGTGACCGCTTTACACCTTTATGAGCAGCTTACTGAGGCCACCGATGAACGGGCGAAGGCCAAGATTATCGCGGAGGCATTCGGTCAGCTTGAGGAGCATTACCCGCATCTCAAAGATGCCGCCACTCAGAGCCAATTGCGGGAGACCGAGTTGCGTCTGTTAAAGGAAATCGAAACCATCCGGCGGGAGGTCGAAGGTGTGCGCTTGGAAATCAAGGGTGTCGAGGTCAAAATCGCCGAGTCCCGTGCCGATTTGGTCCGCTGGGTGGTGAGTGCCGGTATTCTGCAGGGTGCGCTCATCATCGGCGTCTTGCTTAAAGTGGCTCACTTGATCTAAAAAAGCCGGTATCTAAGGTCTCGGCTGTTCACGCCCCCACCCGCAGCCTATCCAACAGCTTGAGATACCGCTGATACCGCCCCGCGCTGATTCCCCCCTTTTCGCTCGCTCCCCGCACCGAGCAGCCCTTGTCGTTGATGTGCCGACAATCCCGAAACCGGCATTGGTCCAGATAGGGCCGAAATTCCCGGAAACCATAAGCCAAATCCTGCCCATTCATTTCCGCGAGGCCAAACACCGCGACGCCGGGGCTGTCGATCAAGTTGCCGCCGTCGGGCAGGTGGTAGAGCGTGGCGGCGGTGGTGGTGTGCCGACCCAGGTTGGCCTTTTCGGATAGCTCGCGGGTGCGGAGTTGCTTGTCCGGCAGCAGGGCGTTGGTGAGCGAGGATTTGCCCACCCCCGATTGCCCGGCCAGCATGTTGCAACGTCCGGCCAGCGCGGCCCGCAAGGCGGGCAGTCCTTCGCCGCTCTTGGCGCTGACTTCGAAGCAGGCGTAACCGACGGCTTCATACTCGGCCAGCGCGGCGTGGATGGCGTTCCGGTCCTGCGCTTGGTCGATCTTGTTCAGGATAATGGCGGCGCCTAAGTTCCGATGCTCGCAAGCGGCCAGGTATTGATCCACCAGCAGCCAGTCCGGCTCCGGCTCCGGGGCCGTGACCACCAGCACTTGATCCAAATTGGCGGCCACCGTCCGAATCTTCCCGCCATAGCCGGGCCGAGTGAGGACGCTCCGGCGCGGCAGGACTTCCATGACCCGGCCCAGATTGCCGTCGCATGGCTCCCACAGCACCCGGTCGCCCACGGCGGCATCGCCCAGGCGGCGGCGGGTGTGGCAAAGGATGATTTCCCCGGTGGCATTCTCGACGGCCAATCCTTGGCCCAGATGGCTGATGACCAGACCTGCCTGCCCGGGCGAAGCCGGAACAGACGGCGTGGCTGGTTGGCCGAAGCCGTTGCTGTCCCGTTTTGCCATGTGGGTGGGTTACGAAGCCTTGGCGGACAGGTGGGCGATGCGGATCGCGGCGGGCGGGTGGCTGTAGTGGAAGGCGGCGTACAGCGGATCGGGGGTCAGTGTGCTGGCGTTTTCCCGGTACAGCTTGACCAGGGCGCTGATGAGGTGGCCCGACTGGGTGTGGCTGGCGGCGAAATCGTCGGCCTCGAACTCGTATTTGCGTTGGATGAAGGCGATGATCGGCTGCAAAAAGCCGCTGAAGATCGGCGCCACCAGCATGAACAGCAGCAGGGCGGTGGCGTTCGCGGTGGTGGTGCCGTAAACCCCGGTCACGCCCAAGCCCTCGTAGAACCACGCCTGTCCGCTCAGCCAGCCCAGCAGGCCGAAACCGATCAGGCTCAATCCGGCGCTGGTGAACAGCATTTTCAACACATGCTTGCGCTTGAAGTGGCCGAGCTCGTGGGCCAGCACCGCTTCCAGTTCGTCGTGTTCCAGGGAATTCACCAGGGTGTCGAAGAACACGATGCGCTTGCTGTCGCCGATGCCGGTGAAATAAGCGTTGCCGTGGCCGGAGCGGCGCGAGCCGTCCATGACGAAGATGCCTTTGCTGTGGAAGCCGCAGCGGTCAAGCAGCGCCTCGATGCGCTTGCGCAAGGTTTCGTCGGGCAGCGGGGTGAACTTGTTGAACAGCGGGGCGATGAAGGTGGGGAAGGCCCAGCTCATCAGGATGGAAAAGCTCATCAGGATGGCCCAGGCCAGCAGCCACCAGTATTGGCCCACGCTGTCCATGACCCACAGAATCAGGGCGAGCAGCGGGGCACCGATGGCGATGCTGAGCAGCAGTTGCAGGCCCATGTCCTTGGCGTATTGCGCCGGGGTGTTGCGGTTGAAGCCGTAGCGCTCCTCGATGACGAAGGTTTGGTAGAGGCTGGTGGGGAGGTCCAGGCATTGGATGAGGAAGAGGGTGGTCAGGATGACGCCGACGCCGGTCCACAGCGACGAGAGTCCGAAGCCGCTCCACATGCCCGCCACCGCGCCGATGCCGCCGCCGAGGGTGAACAGCAGCAGGATGGCCGTTGAAATCACCCGGTCGATGTTGCCCAGGCGGTTCTTGTCCGTGGTGTAGTCGGCGGCTTTTTGGTGGGCTTCCAGCGTGACCGAGTCGCGGAAGGCGACGGGCACGGCGTCGCGGTGGGCGGCGACGTGGGCGACTTGGCGGCGCGACAGCCAGTATTCAACCCCGAAGGAAACGGCCAAGGCGATCAAGAAGATAAGGGTGAATGCGTTCATCGGAAACGGCTCCATTGGCGTTGGGTGGCACAGCTTAGCTTTTGGCTAAATGGCTGACAACTTTTCTCGGGATTAGTGCGGGGCGGGTGGGGCGGTTATTTTCACGGCTTTCGTCCGTGGGGCGGGCTGGAGTTCGAACTTTAGTTTGGGCGGGGCGTGTGGGGCCGGGCATGTGTTCCATGTCCGACCTACGGCTTTTCAATTAGCCGCAACATTGCGAAGCAGTCCATCGCCTCGTGGGGCAGAACATTTGCTTCCTCTCCCTCGTGCAAATGATGGGGAAACGTGGCGATTTCCCGGTGGTGGGGCGCGTTATCCCAGCGCCGGACGAGCGAGCCATCGGCGCGTTGCCAGTGGAAGCTGTATTTTTCGATGACGATGGCATTTTCCTTGTGCCGAAATCGCTCCATAAACAGAAACTCGTCGGAATTGACGAGTTTGCCGCGAATCCTGAAATACCCCACGTTGCCCAGAGCTTGCTCGTGGAGTACCCGTATTTCCGTGACGCTGGGGGATGCCATTAACGCGCCACGAATATTCCGCAGCCGGTCGGCAACCAGTTCATGTGCGTCCATGGCCGACCTCCGCCAATTTCCGGCGTGCCTCCTCGGCTAAAGCGGCATAGCCATCCCAATCAAACCATTCGGGCGCATCGCCCAATTCGCCGGATTCAAAGCCGCGCAGAAACTCTGCCGTCGTCATGCCGTGTTGGCGCTCGAAACCAGCCAATACCCCTTCTAGCTCCGCCAGCTTGCGCCGGTAGTCATCGGCTAAGCAGCCAATGACTTTGTCCAGCAGCCGGACGGTGGCCTTCGGGTCCGGGCTGAGGGATTCGATGATGTGGATTTTTTCGGCGATGGCGTTCATGTTGGTTTCCTCGTTGTGATGGGGAAATGCCTCGGGCGCGGGGGCGCGCTCGGCTTACGGTCTGTTTATATCGTCATCGGTCAGGTCGTTAGCGGTAGTCGTCCATGCCGTCGCTTTTTGCCGATATTCGGCGTACCAATGGGCGACTTCTTCGCGCCGCCGCCGCACATCCATGAGTTCCCGCATGTTGTTTTCGGAAACGACATAAACGACGGTTTGGTCCGGGCCGGTGACTTCGACGGGTTCTCGGGCGGAGTGGGCGATTAATTTATCGAAGCGGCGTTGGGCTTCGGCGGCGGTGATGGTGAGCATGGGGAGTTCCTCATGTGGAAGGGAGGTGGGGGTATCTTAGCTTATCTTCACGACTCGGCGGCTTGAGCTAGTTGGATAACGAGGTATGAAAAAGTCGTAACATATCCCTATTCTTTCAGTCTCCGGCAAGACATCCCATGAGCAGCGCAACCGATTTCACATATTACGATATTTTTCTGAGTCCTAACTCGCAGGACAAGCCCCGTGTGCGGCGGTTGGCGGAGCGGTTGGGGGAGGTGGGGTTGCGGGTTTGGTTCGACGAGTGGGTGATTCAGCCGAGGGATGATATTTACCTTGCCATTGAGCATGGGCTGGAAGCTTCTCGGACGTTGGCCTAATAAGCTCTCTAAGCATTAGACATGTTCCCTACCTAAGTTGGTGTTTTCAATGAGAGTTTAAAGTTCCAGAGGCCCGCTCCAATATAAATAAAGGTATCTAATAAATGTGTCAGATGATTTCTTGAGCGATGCACCAAACTATGCAGACATTTCA
>NZ_JBTEKS010000148.1:0-9660 GCF_054333355.1 Methylomagnum sp.
ATGCAAATCATCCCCGTCCTCGACCTCATGAATGGACTCGCCGTCCACGCCCGGCAGGGCCACCGCGAACTTTACCAGCCATTGCAAAGCCCGTTGTGCCGCAGCCCCGAACCCTGCGCCGTGGTCGAGGGCTTGTTGAACCTGCATCCCTTCACGACCGTGTATATCGCCGACCTCGACGCACTGATGGGTAAGCAGCGTCAATCCGGCGTGATGACGGAGTTGCGGCGGGCGTTTCCCGGCCTTGCGTGGTGGATCGACCAAGGCGTGCCGTGTAAAGGCGGAGAATTGTTTTTTACACCGGAACCCAACACCACGCCGATCATCGGCAGCGAGTCCTTGCGAGAGGAACATTTGCCGCGTCTCGCCGGGACAGACGCGACAAACTGGATTTTGTCCCTGGATTCCCGTGCGGGCCAACCGCTGGGACCGGCGCGCTTGCCGGAAAGTCCCGACCTGTGGCCGGAGACGGTCATCCTGATGAACCTGTCGGTGGTGGGGGGCGGGAGCGGTCCCGATGTTGGGCAGGCGGAGCGGTTGACGCGGGAACATCCCCGGCATCGGTTCGTGGCGGCGGGCGGGGTGCGGGATGCAAACGATTTGGCGCGGCTGGAAGCCTCGGGGCTGGCCGCTGTGCTGATGGCGAGTGCCTTGCATTCCGGGGAGGTGGATGCGCGGGGGCTGGGGCGGTTCAAATAACCGGGCGGGCGGTTTTCTGCGGGCGAAAAAAAACGTTGCCCCGAGACCGGGGCAACGTTTTTTCGTCGAACCGCTTACTTGTGAGCGGCGAAGGGATGCTCGACGGAACCCTTCTGCTTCACCACGTCAGCCGCCTTCGGCTCGCCAACAACAGCGCGCTGGATGGAGAGCTTGGTGGCTTCGTAGTTGTAGTCCTGAATCTTCGCATCGTCTTCAGCCAGCCAGTGGATGAACACGCCGACGCTGATGAACAGGTCGTCAGCTTCATCGACCGGGATGGTGCCGTCTTCGACGCAATCCGCCACGGCCATCGCAACACCGCGCTGGGCGGGTCCGAACATCTGAGTGGCTTGCTTGCCATTCTTGATGGTGACCTTGTTGAACATGACGGTCGCCGGCTTAACCAGCAGGTTCGGCGCGACCACGGCCAGCAGGCTGGTGAAACCGTCCTTGTTGTTGGTCAGAGCAGTCGCGAACGCCGTTTCGGCGGCGCTGCCACGCGGCCCAATGATTAAGTCGATGTGGGCGATTTCGTTGCCACCGCCACAGAGGGCCTCGCCAACCAACAATTTGTCGATTTTCGCCATATTTATCTCCTGTTTACCTTTACCAAAGAAAGAAGAAAATTTTTGTGTTATGGACACTTTCGTGTCTCCCCTATCGGATGGGTTATCAAGGCGACATCCGTGCCGTCACGCCAACCCGCCTACGCAGGCTCAAGGAAAGGCTCTTAATTAGTCCCGAATGGCCCTGAGTTTGGCAACCAACAGGCACGCCACCGTGAGATCGGCCGTGGTGCCCGGATTGATTCCGTAAGCCTTGAACTCGCTGTCCACGTCTTGTAGGAGCCGCATGGCCCTTTGCGGCGTTTCCGCACCGGATAGTGTTTCTTCTATCTCAGCCATCCGGCGGGCAATCATCCTGGAATATTGGGCACCGAATTTACGCTCCACATGGCTATCGGGGAAGCTTGCTAGCAAGCCCACGAACACCATGACGGTCGCCCAGACCTCATCATCCCATTGAGACAGCGCGGCATGATAACGTGGAATGGCGGAATTCAGAATATCAGCATAAGAATTGGTGTATTGAAAAGCGATGCGGTCCCGGTGTTCGGCGAGGCGCATGGCCTCCAATAAAGTGACCTGTGGTTCCTCGCGGATATCCTGTTCCGGCGCGGCACCCAAGCCGCCCGGCTGTGCCCGGCGAATGGCGCGGTATACCCAATCCGCGTCGGCCACGGTCGTATGCGCCAGCACCTTCGCCAAAGCTTCTCGTAGCGTTTCGCCAGCGGTTCTGCTCTCGAAAGCGCGGATCAGAGGCGCCGATAACAGCACGATGCCCAGATTGGTATTGCAGCCCACCGCCGCCCAGGTCGCATCGACGGCGTAAAAAATCTTTTCGCCGAGCGAAAGGGTCTCGTCGCACAGGAAGGGCGCACTGGCGGCGGCGCTGCGGCGGAAATCCTCCACCGTCATGTCGTGGCCTTCCGAGTGGACGCTCACGTTGCCCGGCTTGAAGGCTTGCAACTCCAATTCACAAGCCGCCAGATAAGCCGCTAGGGCCGCTTCCCGCCGCTCCACGCTCACCATTGCCGAACCTCCTGCCCGGCGCTTGGAGCGCACAGGGCCAGGAAATCCGTCACCAGCAACTCGGCGATGGACGCTTCCGTCACGGCCTGCAAACCCTTCCATGCCGGGATGCTGTTGACTTCCAGCACGCTGTAGCGGCCTTGCTCGTCGCGGATGATGTCCACCCCCGCGTAGTTCATATCCAGCACCTTCACGGCGTCCTCGGCCAGACGGCAGAGCCGGAGGTCATCCAGCCGCACCGGCTCGCAGCGGGCACCTTGATGGACGTTGTTCAGCCAGGTCACGCCCGAGCGGCGCATCGCGGCCACAGCCCGCCCGCCGATGACGAACACCCGGAAATCGTGGGGCGGCTCGCCGCAGTGGACGAAGCGTTGCAGGTAGAAAATGCCGTTGTCAGGGGAAAACCCGGCCAGGTCGTCCACGGTTTCGTAGCGCCGTAGCCCGGCGCCTTGGGAGCCGAACAGGGGCTTCGAGACCAGTTGATGGCCGGCCCGCAGCTCCCGCTCGGCGATGGCGCGGGCGACTTCCGGGTCGCTCAGCACCCAAGTGGGCGGCGTGGGAATCCCGGCCCGCCGCAGCAGGAAGCTGGTCATGCCCTTGTCCACGGTGCGCTCGACGGCGCGGCCATCGTTATAGACAGGGATGCCCAACAGTTTCAGGGCGTGCAGGATGTCGAGGTAAAAAACCACTTGGTCGAGGGTGCCGCCCGGCACGCCGCGCACGAACACGCCGTCGGGCAGGCGGTCCTCGAAGCCGGGCAGGAGGATGGGCAAGCCATCGGCTTCCACGTTGATCCGGCAGGCGGTGAGGGACAGGTAGCGGTAGTCATAGCCACGCACGGCCAGGGCTTCGCGGAGGCGTTTGCCGTGCCAGCCGGGGTCGTCGGTGATGATGGCGATGCGGGGGGAGGGAGGGGTATGTGCGGTCAACGTAGAAAAGTTATTTGGGGAGTTGCCAAGTATTGTGGCTGGGATTCACGGTCGAATATCTTCAAGGGAGTATTCGGGTTCATTGTCGTCGTAGGCGCGTGCTAAATTTTTACGCGAAAGCTGAGACCACCATTCCCGCTCTTCTTCGTTAGAGTTGCTAACCATTTCCCGGTGCAATTTCGCTGCTTCTTTTAGAGCCTCATTTGGCTTGGGCGGATTTTCTAAGGCTTCAAGGAAAACACGTATATCCTCTTCTGTCCGCAGATAAACCGCCCGCTCTTGCGCTAGTATGGCTTGCTCATCAATATCAGCAGCATTCTGCGGAGTGTTCGCTCCCTTTAGCAGAGCCGTTAAACGCAACAGCGTTTCCATGGCTTCAAACGATAAGTCATGGATTTCTTGCGTTAGCTGATTTTCCAATTCGGCTTTAGTCATCATGTCAGATACCTCAGTGACATAGTGATGCAAGTCGGGCATGGGAACACACGCCCGACCTACGGACTGAAAAGTATGGAGAAGTCCATCAACCCTCCGAGTTTGGAAAATAATCGTCGTCGAGGATTTGCCCCAAAGAAAACGGACAAATTTCCGGGAACTTATTCAGCGGAATCTCCGTTTCCAAAGACGCGGCTTTGCGTGCTTTCAGATAGGTTTTTTCCAGCGCTTCCAACAAACCCGACTGTAACGACGGGCTGTCCTCCAACAGCGTATCCAGGGAAGCCCGCTGCTCGGTGATGGTTGACAACCAACTGGGTGAGCGCTTGGCCGGTTGATAGCGCCATTTCAGTAGGTGCATGACCAGCACCCGCAGACGGCTCACCAACTCGTGCTTTTCGCTGCGCCCCATGGATTCGATCTCCTCAATCAGGTTTTCGATGTCCAGCCGGTCGATCAAGCCGGATCGTAACAATCCGGCCTGCTCCTGCGTCCAGCGAAAGAAATCTTGTTCATAACCCGTGGACATCAACCACCTCCGAACCCTTGGCCCTTAATCAATCACTCCCCAAACGACCGCTCCAACAACTCCTCATCCAACTCCCCGGCATGGAAGCTGCGGCCCGATTCCACCGCCGTCACAATCACCCGCGCCGGGCTGAACAGCATGGCATCGACCTTGAAGAAATCGTACTTGTATTCCTTGAACACCTCGGCGAACGGCTTGCCGTAGTCGCGGGAGGTCGAACTCGGCAGTTCCGCCGCCAGGGACGCCGCCGCTTCGTCGCTGCCCTTGACGAACAGATGCGCCGTGCCGCCGAACAGGATGGCGTCGTTGGTGCGGCCCATGGCCTTGACGAAATTGGGATGGGGCGGCGGCACCGGCGCGGAGGCGCTGCCGTCGATGATGTGGCCCAGCGGGAAATGCAGCGAGTGGGCCTTGTGCAACGCCACTTCCAGCACCCGGCTGACCACCTGCATTCCACCCGCCAGGCTCGACGTGGGCGTCAGGATGACATGCACGCTGTCGGTCTCCACCTTGCAGGCGCGGGAGATTTTCTCGATGACCTCGACCGGCGGCACCTTGTCCACTTCCATGACGATGGCAGTTTCGCCGCACACGTCGCGGTAGCCGAGTTCTTCGTAAAGCTCTTCGACCGGCTTCTCCACGCCCTCCTTGACCTTGGTCGCCATGGCGCGGGCCGGGCCGGAACCCAGCGCGTAGAAAGCGCTCTTGCCTTCGCCGTGGGACAGACTCCACCCGGCGTACTGGCTGCCCAGGCAGGCGATGACCGGGTTGGCGCTATGCACATTCACCATGGTCGGCCAGCGCTTGAAGGGCGAGCCGTGGCTTAAGGTGACGGTGCCGAGGCCGCCCATGCAGACTTCCGCGATCAAGCGGCCCGCTTCCAGGCCGCCCACGGCGTCGATGCCGGCGTCGATGACGGTGCAGCCGTTGGACAGACGGTCGATCTTCAGCCGGAGCTTCCCGGCCTTGGCGATCATGTGTTTAACGATGGGGAGAGCTTGGGCGTTGACGCTGACTTTGGTTTGCATGGTGAGTGACTACCTTGGTGTGGGAAATAAACTGTGCCGGTTAAGGTTGGACCGGCAACAGCCGTTCAAAAACTTCGGTGGCGCGGCGGGCGAGCAGGCTTCCGACCTTCGCGAGATTGGCACCATCTGCCTCGACGGTGCAGACCGGCTGCCCGGTGTCGAAACGGGTGCCCGGCGCGGGCCGGTCGCAGCACCAGCCGGGCCAGTCCACGGCCTCCGGCACCGTGAACGCTCGGGGCGCGAACACCGCCCGGAACGCCCGCACGGCCCGGCCCATGGGTGCGCCGTCGCCCAACCGGCCCCGGCACGCCCGGATGTGCGCCTCCAATAAGCCGACGGGGAAATCCCGATCATAAAGCGCCATCGTCGCGCTGGGCCGGGGGTTGATTTCCAGCGCCCGGCAGGTGTCGCCGTCGCGCATGAAATCCAGGCTGTTCAGCCCCTTGAGTCCCAGCGCCCGAACCAGCCGCGCCACGCAGGACCGTACTTGTCCGCGCTGTTCCGGTGCCAATTCGGCCCGATTCACGGCCCCCACAAACAAAAAAGGCCGGCCCTGTTGGCTAGCCGTCCATAAGGTGTTGAAGCCGATAATCCGGGCGCGTTCGCCGTCCGCCAAGAACAGCGCCGACATCGGCGGTTCCGACACGCGGCGCTGGTAATACTCGCCCGCGCTGGCGGGCGTTTTCTGGGCGCAGAAGCGTACACCCTTGCCCCCCTCGCCGCAACCGGCCTTCACCAGCCACAACGCGGGGTCGGTGGGCGGTTGGAAGCGGACTTCGGGGAACGGAATGTCGAGTTGGCGCAGCAGCTCAAAAAAGCGTTCCGGCGTCCGCAACAGACGCACGGTTTCGGGCGGATTGCCGAGCAATTCGCGCCCCGCCGCCAAGCGTTCCAGCAGGTCGGGCGCGATGTCCAAGCCGCTGCCATACACCAGCGGATAGCGTTCGGCGGGCGCGAGGCGGGCGGCGGTCGCCAGCAGATACCCGGCGTCAAATCCAACTTGGTCCGGCACGAGCGGCACTGCGACTTCGGCGTATTCCTGCGTGTCCGCATCGGCATAGAGATCAAGTGCCACCGGACGGAAACCGGCACGGGCGGCGCTACGGACCAGCATCCGCGCCGAACAGCTTACGATCAGCAGGCGCTCGGGCCAATCCGTAGTCATCCCGGCCCCGGATCAGAACTCCGTTTCGCTCCGCGACTGTACGGTAATCTCGGCGCCCCGGTCGCGGGCCGTGCCGATCAAAAAGCGCAGGCCGGGCCGGTCGCCGAAGCGGGTCTCGGCCTCGGTCAGCAAGGCTGCCGCCCTGGCCGGGCTGTCCACCAGACAGAATCCGGTCGGTCCCCACGAGCTTTGGCCGATGCCCACCGCCCCGCGTTCGGCCAGGAATTCCAGCGCTTCCCGGACATTGCCGCTGGTGAAGCGCCCGCCCTGGGCCGGGGCGAAATGGTCGCCCACCGAGCGTTGTGTGTCGGTGATGACCGCGCCGAAGCCCTCGATGTCACCCTCCGCCACGGCGGGCAGGCCACGCATCAGCAGCCAGTGGCACAGCCGCGCCGCTTCTTCCGCCGGGAATGTCGGCAGGGCACGGAAGGCGTCTATCTCCGCCGCGCCGTGCAGGCCTTGGTCGCGCTGGTCCAGGATGATGATGAAGCGCCAGTCGGAGGGCATGTCCAGCCGGGCAAGGACCGGCGGGATGACCGTCCGCTCGCCCCGGCCCCCGTCCACCACCAGGCCACCGTGTTCGAACACCGCGATGCCGATGCCGGAGCGGGCACCGCGCTCGATGATCGGCGCGACATCGCGGACGCCCAATGCCAGCTCGTATAGTCGGCTCAGCCCCACCCCGACGGCCAGGGCCAATTGTGTCCCGGAACCCAGGCCCACATGGTCAGGGATGGCCTGTTCAATGTGGATGGAGGCGGGGCAGGGGCGACCGACGGCGCGGGCGAATTTCTCGGCGGCGGCGATGGCCCGCTGGGCACCGGGACCAGTGGCGGACAGGCGGGCGGCGGGCACCAGGGTCAGGCGGGTGGCGATTTCATTGATGCCGACGCCGATGCTGCCGAATTTCCGCCCGAGGGAGCCGCCCAGGTCGAGGAATCCCATGTGCAGGCGAGCCGGGGCCGTGACCGTCACGCGCAGGTCCGGGTCGATGGGGGATGCGGGGGGATTCGGGCGGGAGCGGTTTTCTGAAAGCACGGCGGTTCTCGGGGCTTGGCGGTTTGGTGGCTCGCCATGCTATTAAAAGCCCCCGGCTTTGTCGACCGCGCCGCCGCCCGGGCTGGGCCAGACGGCGCGCTGGCGAAACCGGCGCCTCATCAACCGAACTCCAGTTGCGCCAACAGCGTGCGTATGAGTATCGACACGTCGCCCGCGTCCCTCGCGTCGACATGGACGACCGGCCAGGGATCGCCCCTTTCCGCAAGGCCATCGTAATAATCCTGGATGGAGGACCGGGCTTTCATGTCGCAATGGGTGACGCCCACGACGGCGGCGCTCGTGCGGAGGAACGCCGCGTTCAGGTTGAGATAGTAATCCAGCTCGCCCATCGGATCGGGATGGGTGTTGTCGAGGAGGATGATGAGCCCCAAGGCGCCCTTGGTCAGGATGTGGCACATGAAATCGAAGCGTCGTTGGCCGGGCGTCCCGTACAGGTGCAGTTTGACCCCGTTGGCCAGGGTGAGCAGGCCGTAGTCCATGGCCACGGTGGTGGTGCTCTTGCGTGCCGCCACCTCCGCCTCGGACGCCCGGACATCCGTCGTGACCGGCGGCACTTCGCTGATGGCGGAGATGGCCGTGGTTTTGCCGGCGCCGACGCTGCCCGTGAAGACCAGCTTAGGCTGCCGTAAATCAGGGTTCGACATGATTCGTTTTCATCCGGGGCGTGGTTTGGGATTTCGGGATTTCTCCGCGCAGGCGATGGACGATCTTGCCGAACAGGTCACGCATGGCCGGGTTCACGGGCTTTTCCTGGATCGCGGTGTCGCCTCCCCGTTGCAGCAAGTCCAGCGCCATGCAGGCGTTGTGGAAGTCGATCACCTTGTCCAGCGGATTGCCGGTGCGGGCCGCGACGGCGCTCAGGTCCGCCCGGTTATTGCTCATGAACGCCATCAAACCAATGTAATCCACATACTCGGACATGGATTTGAGGTTCGGCCAGCGCTTCAAGCGCACCGGCTCGTCGAGCCGGCAGCCGGTCCATAATCGGCCTTGGGAACTGCGCAGGGCCGCGAGAAAGATCAAGTCATCAAGGCCGAGTCCGCCGGATTCCATTGCGGCGGCTTCGGCGGCCATTTGCCGCTCATCGAGCGGTTGCGTCTGGATCCGATCCCGAGGCGCCGACAGCAGGGGCAGCCACAGGGTCTGGTCGCCGGGCGCGAAGTAAAGCCTCGACCGCGGGTCGATCAGCAGCGGGCCGCTTTCCTGGCCGGCCAGCCGCCGGGGCAGGCCATCGGCCAGGCATTCGCGGACGATGCCGATCAGATACCGGGCGGGGTCGTAATTATCATCGGTGGCCTCCGGCGGGCTTATTGGTTCGGATGCCCGAGGCGAAAGAGGACTGCCGGAAGCCAGTTCGGTGCCCGCCGCGTCGAGCGTTTGGATAAGTTGCTGGATACTGGGTAGCCGGGCCGGGTCGCGCTGAATTCGCCAGTGGGCGTCGATGCCGAGGTCGGGCGGGACACAGGCGAGCAAGCGGTCGCCGGGAAAGTCCTGCCGGTAGTGCTCCCACTCTTGCGGTGATTCCACCGCGGCCAGATAAATATGCGCGGTCCCGGCGGCGGCCCAGCGCCAGTTGTCGCGCAACCGACCGCTGGCGATGGTGAATATCGCCTCCAGTGAGGCAGCCTCCTTGTCGGAAAATCCGATGGGACGGATGGTGTAGGACGACATGGTGATCTCTCTTGAAATTATGTTCATTATTTAACGCGTTTGAGGCGATGCGGCGGGTGAAGAAACCGTGCAACAAGATAATCAATATCAAGCGCGGAGGCTTCTAACACAATTCACATATAGTTGCTCAAAAAAACCACATCGCGCCTCACATAAACCCCTCTAAATATGAGTAATTGTGTGGTCCTTTGCGAAAGAAATATCTTGCGATAAACCTCGTTTCCGACTGTGTGCTGGATGTTTTTATTAAAAATCAATCAGTCATTGCGGAGGCGCGGTTGAAAGCCTAAGAATCCGAGCTTTGAAAATGGCCTTATCAAAGTATTAAAATCACTATGTGTGGTATCTCAAGGGTACCGGCAATGTTATTGTAGTTCCTTTAGCAATTCTTGCTGCCTTGTTGAGGTGTCTTCCGTGGTCTTGGGGCGGGATAGCGGGGTGGAAACGAGAAAGCGCCTCGCGGACACCGGTGTCCGCGAGGCGCCGTCATTGGCGCCCGCCGTTATTCTCGGTGAATCTCCCGATTACCCAGGAGACGCCCCGTCCCCGCGCC
>NZ_JBTEKS010000149.1:0-9638 GCF_054333355.1 Methylomagnum sp.
CTACGCCACCGACCAGACCACGACGGTGCGGGTCGACGGACGGGAACAACCCCTGGAATCCGACCCGACGGCGGCACTCGCCTACCAACTCGAAGGCAGTCCGATCTACGCCGCGGAGATCCAGGGATTTCTCCGGGGCGGCGCCTTCCGGGGCATGATGCCGCGCGACCGCGCCCAAGACGGTTTGTTCATGATGCAGCCTTACCGGTCCGGGAAGATTCCGGTGGTGCTGGTGCATGGGACGGCCTCCAGCCCCGCGCGCTGGGCCGAATTGTTCAACGAACTCCAGGGCGATCCGCGCATCCGCGAGCGGTTCCAAATCTGGGTTTTTCTCTACGATACCGGCAACCCGATTGCCTATTCGGCCGGGCGGCTGCGGGCGGCCCTGACGACGGCGGTGCAGGAGTTCGATCCCGAGGGCAAGGATCCGGCCCTGCGCGACATGGTGGTGATCGGGCACAGCCAGGGGGGGCTTCTGACCAAGTTCACCGCCATCGACAGCGGCACCCGGTTCTGGGACCGCATCAGCAGCAAGCCCTTCGATGCCATCCAGGTTGACCCCGAAACCCGCGATCTTCTAAAGCAGTCAGCGTTCTTTACGCCCCTGCCCTTTGTCGGACGGCTGGTGTTCGTGGCAACCCCCCATCACGGAGCGCTGCTCGCCTCGGGCCGGATCGGGGCCATCGCCACCCGGCTGGTGACCTTGCCGGTGGGCGTGTTGAGCCAGTTCACCCAGGTCGCCGCGTTGACCGGGGATGAGAAGCTGACCACGATCCTCCGCCGGCCCCCGACGGCCATCGACAACATGAACCCGGAGCACCCCGGCCTTAAAATCCTGGAGTCCATCCCGGTTTCGCCCCGCATTCCGGCCCACTCGATCATCGCGGTGGAGGGCAATGGCCCCAAGGAGGAAGGCGACGACGGCGTGGTGGCCTATAAGAGTGCCCACATCAACGAGGCGGTCTCCGAACGGGTGGTCCGCTGGGATCATTCTTGCCAGGGGCAGCCCGAGGTCATCGAGGAGATTAGGCGCATCCTGCTGGAACACGCGGCGGCATTCGAGGGGAAACGCCCGTGACGCGCCGGATCGGCACGGCCGTCGCCCTGGTCCTGGCCGGCCTCGCGATGACCGGCGCCACCGGCTGGGGAACGCTGGTCCTTTATTACCTGGCGCCGGGACCGGCCGGGCTTCGCATGGCGGCGGCCGGTTTTTTCGCCGCCATCGGCCTGGCGGCCTTGGGCGCCCTGTGCGTCCGGCGGACTCGCCGACTCGCGGCGCTGGGCTTTGCCGCCGCCCTCGTGCCGGTGCTGCTCGTCTGGGGCAGCGCGACGCCCTCCAACGACCGCGACTGGCAGCCCGAGGTGGCGGTGCTGCCCTATGCCACTCTCGACGGCGACCGGGTGACCGTCCACAACATCCGCAATTTCGACTATCGGACGGAAACCGATTTCACTCCGGCCTACTATGACCGGACTTTCGACCTCAAACGGCTGGACCGGGTCGATCTGCTGGCCTCGTACTGGATGGGACCGGCCATCGCCCATATGTTCGTCAGTTTCGGTTTCGGCGAGGATCATCTGGCCATTTCCATCGAGGTGCGCAAGGACCGCACCCGGCCCTATGCCACGCTCCCCGGCTTGTTCCGGCAGTACGAACTGGTCTACGTGGTGGCTGATGAGCGGGACGTGATCCGGGTGCGGACCAACTACCGGAAGGATCCGCCGGAAGAGGTCTACCTGTTCCGGCTGGTGGGACCGATCGAAAACGGTCGCCGCGTCTTCCTGGACTATATGCGCGACATCAACGAACTGCGGGAGCATCCGCGCTTCTACAACACGCTCACCACCAACTGCACCACCATGATTCTCACCCACGCCGCCGTGAATCCCGGCCACCTGGCTTATTCATGGAAGGTGCTGCTGAGCGGCTACACCCCGGAATACGCCTATGAGCAGGGGCGCCTGAACCAAAGCCTGTCCTTCGAAGAACTCCGGGAGCGCTCGCATATCAACGCGGTGGCGCGGGCCGCCGACCAGGCGCCGGACTTCTCCCGGCGGATACGGGCCGATCTTCCGTGACAAAACAGTTTTTTAAAAACGTGGATGGAGGCGTCTAAATATTGTGCGGATCGCCAACCGCAAGCCCGAAGAAGCGGTTACCCACCCGGCCCCGTTGGCCCTGAGGCATTCGTGGCTGCGGTGGCATCTACACTATCTGGGCGGGGACGTACCCCGCCGCGTCCGGGAAGACTAGAACTTTGATAATTTTTAAGGAGACCAGCCATGTTGAATCCAACCCATGCCCGCCTAGGCTTCAGCGTACTCGCACTGCTTCTCGCCGGATCGGCGCTGGCGGAAGGGGAACCCTCCCTATCGCAGGCGCAGTCCGAATGCCGGAGCATCGCCCAGCAGCAAACCGGCTATAACCCCAACGCCGCCGCACCGGCCACGACCACCCAGCCCCAGGCGGGCGGCCGGGGGCGTGGTGCAGCCGCCGGGGCCATGGCCGGCGCGGCCAAGGGGAAATCCAAGGCCAACCAGTACGGCAACGTGCCCGATGAGGTCGCCGAGGAATATACCCGCAACCAAATGGAGGACGCCGCCAAGGCCGGTGCGGCCGTGGGCGCGGCCAAGCAGCGCCAACAGAACCGACAGAGCGCGCAATCCCAGCAGCAGGCTCAGCAACAGCAGGCTGCCGCCGCCAATGCCTACAACCAGGCCTATGCCTCGTGCATGGCGGGCAAGGGGTTCCCGGGCCAGTAAAGGCGAATTCGCGGCGGACGGTCACGGGCTGCCATACTTTTGTTGCAGATCCGCGGTAATATACGAACCGCCTCGACTGTTCCCCGGTCCAGCGGAGGCGGAATCGGCGCTCCCGGCCCCAAGCCCCCGATATCAGCTATGAAGAATATAAAGAACAAGATGCCTTTGCGACGCCGTCCACCCGGACCCATCCTGCTCGCCGCCTCCGTTGGCCTGTCCGCCTGCTCCCTGCCCATCCGCCAGCACGCTGCGCCGCAGGCCTGGTCCGAGAAGGCCGGAGTGGTGAGCCTTTCGGGGGTGCGCTATGTTCGGCGACTTGTACAAGATTTACAGCGAAGCCCAACGGGACGGCATCGACTACAACCTCGCCTATATCCCCAAGACCTTTAACGCCCCGCACAAAGGGGACCTCGACACCGAGTACATGCGGGAGCTGTTCCAGACCGGCTACGACCTGGCCGCCAAGGGCTACCGCTGGGAGAAGGTGCCGCCGGGGCTGTGAGCGACAGAATCTTTTTACCCCCTCTCCCAGAGGGCGAGGGCTCTTAACTTAACCGCAATAAAAATAAGGAGTTATCGAACCATGAACCGCAAGCCAACCGTCCTGATCGCCTGCCTTGGCCTTGCCCTGTCCCTGAACGCCTGCGCCGCGCCGAAGAAAAAAGCCGCCGAAGACGTGGCGGCCCCGGCACCGCAAGGCCCGATGGAAACCTTCCTGCACGGCTGCAAGACGGAGCTGGACCGCTACTGCAAGGACGTCACCCCCGGTGACAACCGCCTCCTGGCCTGCATCTATGCCCATGAGGACAAGCTCACCGGCCGCTGCGAGTACGCCCTGTTCGACGCCGCGTCCCAGTTGCAGCACGCGGTGGCTTCGCTCAGCTATGCCGCCGCCGAATGCGACGATGACCTGGAGAAATACTGCGCCAACGTCGAGGTCGGCGAAGGGCGGCTCTTGGCCTGCCTGGACAAGCACGACAGAGAGGTCAGCGGGCGCTGCAAGCAGGCGTTGAAGGATGTGGGGCTGAAGCAATAACGAGTTCGAGGGTGAGATCACAATGGCAAGATTCGGGAGCATCCTGAAAACAAAATCTACAGGATTGATAGGCGTGTTGGCCCTGACTTTGCTGACGGCGGCCGAACGATCCGGCGCGGCTCCAGATCCGGACCTCAGGCCCGAGGAAACCAGGGCCATTGCCGAAGAGGCCTACGTCTATTTCTATCCGTTGGTCTCCATGGATGTCACGCGCAGGCAACTAACCAACATCGAAGCCGGGAAAATGACTGGCCGGGGACCGATGAACACGTTCTCCCACGTTCGCGCCTTTCCGGATGCGAATTTCAGGGAAGTGGTCCGGCCCAATTTCGACACCTTGTACTCATCGGCCTGGCTGGACCTGACCCAGGAGCCGGTGGTCGTTTCCGCGCCCGATACGGCAGGGCGTTACTACCTGCTGCCAATGCTCGATCTGTGGAGCGATGTCTTCGCGGTGCCGGGCAAGCGCGCCACGGGCACGCGGGTCGGCCACTTCGCGGTCGTGCCGTCGGGCTGGAAAGGGAAGCTGCCGGCTGGCGTCACCCGCCTCGACGCTCCCACGCCCTACGTGTGGCTGATCGGCCGCACCCAGACCAACGGGCCGGAGGACTATCCGGCCGCGCACAAGGTCCAGGATGGCTACGGGATCACCCCGCTCTCGCAGTGGGGCAAGAAGGCACCGCCGGTCCAGGCGAAAATCGACCCGACCGTGGACATGAAGACGCCCCCGCTGGTTCAGGTCAACACCATGCCTGCCAAAACCTACTACACCTATGCCGCGGAGTTGCTGAAGGTGAATCCGCCCCACCTCACCGACCAGCCGATCATCGCCCGGATGAAGCGCATCGGCATCGAAGCGGGCAAGAGCCTCGACTTCGACCGGCTCGATCCCGCCGTCCGGCAGGCGCTGGAAGCCGCCCCCGCGGACGGCCTGAAGGCCATGAAGGAGAAACTCCCCACACTCGCCCGGGTGGTCAACGGCTGGCAGATGAACACCGATAGCATGGGCGTGTACGGCAACTACTATCTCAAGCGCGCCATCGTTGCCATGGTCGGCCTGGGCGCGAACCTGCCCGAAGACGCGATCTATCCCCTCCTTGTCGCCGACGCGGACGGCAAGCCGCTGGACGGCGGCAACAAATACGTGCTGCATTTCGACAAGAGCGAACTGCCGCCAGCCAGCGCCTTCTGGTCGATCACCATGTACGACGGCGAGGGTTTCCACGCGGCCAACCCCCTCAACCGCTTCGCCATTGGCGATCGCGACCGGCTGCGCTTCAACGCCGACGGCTCGCTCGATATCCACATCCAGCACGACAGCCCCGGCTCGGGCAAGGAATCCAACTGGCTGCCCGCCCCCAAAGGCCCGCTGGGCGTCACCCTGCGCCTCTATGCGCCCAAAGCCGAGGCGCTGGACGGACGCTGGGCACCACCCGCAGTCAAGCGGATGGAATGAGAGCATCCATGATCCGTGTGGCCTCCAGTGGAGGCGTGCGTCCTTGCGCCGAGCTTAAGGCTATCGCAAGAGGCCGGTCTTTCGGTTTGGCGGCGTTGCTGGCCGGGGCTGTGGCGTTGACCGGCTGCGCCAGCCTCCGCCCTCACTTCCCGCCGCCGCAGAAATCAGAGGCTCAGATCGGGATGCCGGGGATGCCGGGGATCCGGGCCTGGGGCGATGAGTTCAGCCCGGACTTCCAGAAGGATCTGGTCGAATCCATCCGGCAGGAGGAGCGGAGCGGCCTTTTCCATGAAGGCGGAACCGTCGACATCCTGGCGATTTCCGGAGGCGGCGGCGATGGCGCGTTCGGCGCGGGGCTTCTCTACGGCTGGACGGCGGCGGGCAACCGGCCGAATTTCAAGCTGGTGACCGGCATCAGCACCGGCGCGCTGATGGCGCCGTTCGCCTTCCTGGGTCCGGCCTACGACGAAAATCTGAAGAAGGTGTACACCACCATCACCTCCAAGGACATCCTCAAGTTGAAGTCGCTGTTCGGCATGTTGGGGACCGACGCGATCAGCCTCAACGATCCCCTCGCCAAGCTCACCACGGAATACGTGGACGAGAGGATGCTGAAGGACATCGCGGCGGAACACGCGAAAGGGCGCAGGCTGTATATCGGCACGACCGCCCTCGACGCCCAGCGTCCGGTGATCTGGAACATGGGGGCCATCGCCGCCTCCGGCCATCCGAACGCCCCCGACCTGTTCCGCAAGGTCATGATCGCTTCCGCCACCGTCCCGGTGGCCTTTCCGCCGGTGTATTTCCCGGTGGAAGCTGGCGGACACCACTACGACGAGATGCACGTGGACGGCGGCGTGACCAATCAGGTATTCCTCTACGGCCCCGTGCTGAAGCCGCTGGCCGGGGTCAGGGAGCTCGGGTTCGAGCGGCCGCGCCGCCGGCTCCAGGTCTTTGTCATCCGCAACAGCCCGATCCGGCCCGCTTGGCAATCCGTGAAACCGATAATCCGATCCATCGCCCCACGGTCCGTGTCGTCGCTCATCAAGGCCCAGGGCATCGGCGATCTCTACCGCATCTTCGTGACCGCGGAGCATGATGGCTTCGATTTCAACCTCGCCCACATTCCCGACGAGATGGATACCAATCGTACCGACGAGTTCGACAACCGCGTGATGAACGTGCTGTTCGAGACCGGCTACAAGCTGGCCCGCCACGGCTACCACTGGCAAAAGGGGCCGCCGGGGCTTTTTCCCGCCAACCCGCCGAATCCGGAGAAGCGCCGGAAAATGGAGGGCGAGGCCACGGAAGCCAGATAGTCCGGAGATGTTGGGCATGGGATACCTGCCCGACCCGCAAAACCGAGCGCCCCGGACGGCGGGACGACTTGGGCATATAACCCACTCAAAAAATAAGGTGAAAAAACCATGAATCGCTTTCAGAACCGGATGCCTACCCTCAAAAGCTTCGCTGCGCTCGGCGTGGGGCTGTCGCTGCTCGGGGGCTGCGCCGTCACCGAACAACGGCCGGTCGAGCTGGGCTCCTGCGCCTTTCTGGGCAAGGACTGCGCCAGGCTGAAGCCGGGCGCCGAAGGCCAAGCGGCGCTGCGCTACGTCAATCCCGCCGCGCAATGGAGCCGATACGGCAAGGTCATGATCGAGCCCGTGACCTTCTGGGGCGGGCAGGAGAGCCAATATTCGCCCGAACAACAGCAGGCGCTGCTGAATTACTTCCATCAGTCCCTGCAGAAGCACTTGGGAGAAAAATTCCAGGTCGTCGACAAGGCCGGTCCCGGCGTCATGAAGGTCCAGGCGGCGGTGGCGGATGCCGAAGGCTCCACGCTAGGGCTACGTTCCATTTCTATGATCGTTCCCCAGGCCCACATGCTGTCCAATATCGTTTACCTCGCCACGGACAAATTCCCGTTTGTGGGCGGGGCGCAGGGCGAGGCCAGGATCACCGATGCCACGACCGGCGAGATATTGACCATGGCGGTCGATCGCCGCATCGGCGGCGGAAACATCTCGACCGGCTTCAGCGGGAAGTGGGGAGACGCCCAAAACGCCATGGACGCCTGGTCGGAGCAAATGGCCAACCGGGTCAAGGCCTGGACCTCGGGGGCGGAGAAACCTTGACCCATGGCCTTTGCCGTTTGCCAATTTCCAAGCTCCGGCTTGGGAACCGGCGAACCTTGAACTTAATGGCGCCGCATGGCTTGCAAACTCCGGCCCGCCAGGCTTCGAAAAGCCGGTGCCCCTTGAATGGAAGGATGAACTCATGAACTTACGCGCCAAATTCGCCCGTTTCGAACGCTTCGGAACCGATTGGCGGCGGCTGCTGGTCCGCGGGGCGGTCATGCTATTCGTGGGCGTCGCGTTGGCGATCGCCGCCCTGTTCAACCCGGATGCGATGCTCCTGCACGCACGGGAATTTTCCTGGCTGCCGGCCGCCGGGTTCGTGGTATTGGCGGTGGGAATCCTGGAGTGTTTCGACGCCGCCATCGCCAAGGAACTGAGAGATTTTTTCCTGCACCTGCAAAACGGCGTTCTCGACGTGGTCGTCGCCGGCCTGATCATTTTCAGCATCGGTGACGATCCGGCCCGATTGAGCCTCCTGATCGCGGCCTTTCTCATGGTCAAGGGCATTCTTCGGACCATCCTGGCCCAGGCGACGCAGGTGCCGCACCGGACCTCCACCATCGTCGGCGCGGGGGTTTCCTTTGTGCTGGGCATGCTGATCTGGGCGGAATGGCCGTCCCAGGCCGCCTGGTTTCTCTCTGTTGCCCTGAGCGCCGAAATCGGTTTCCGGGGATGGGCGCTGATGATGTTCGCGTTCTGGGCGAAGGCGCAGAAGACACGGGAATCGGCTGGTTGATCCACACTTTAGGGGAGTTTAGGAATATGGCATGCGAAATCATCAAGGTCGAAGGCGATTTGGTCACGGTCCGGATCGGCGGCGTCATGCGCCTTAAGGAGCAACAAGCGGTCCAGCGGGCGGCGGCGGATATTATCGGAACGCGCGGCAAAGTCAGGGCGCTCGTACTCGCGGAGAATTTCCAGGGCTGGTCCAGGGAGGACGACTGGAGCGATGTCGGTTTTCTGATGGAATACGGCGACGCCATGGCCAAGCTGGCCATCGTCGGCGAGGAACGCTGGAAGGATGACGCCTTCGCGTTCGCCGGCAAGGGTTTCAGGGAAACCGAGATCGAGTTCTTTCCCACCGCCGCCCTAGCCGAAGCTGAACTCTGGGTGCGGAGCTGAGGCGCCATCCTGCCGGGGCCGGTGGCTGGGCATTTCAAATACTTAATTCAAAGGAAACATTCATACGCATGAACACGCTTATCCGCGCAACCCTTATCAGCACGTTGGCCCTGGCCGCCGTCGGCTGTTCGACCATTCAGTCGGGCGCCAACGACATGAAGGCCGTGGCTGTCGAACCGGCCCCCAATGCCGGTTTCATCGAGCATCCCGAACGGCAGGCCAGGCGGGCCGATCTGCCGTTCCAGAAGGTCTGGATCAAGCCCGGCTTCGACAAGAGCCACTACCGGGAACTGGTCGTGGCGCCGGTCAACACCCAGTACATGCTGGAGATGGACTGGCTACACAAGGCGAGTTCAGCCAATTGGGTCAGCGACGTCAAGACCGACATCGCGGAACTCGCTCGGTACTTCCACCACCAGGCGGAGAAGAACTTCAAGAATGACCCCAAGCACCGCTTCCGGGTCATCGACAGTCCCGACCAGCATAGGGAGCCCGCCCTGCGCCTGGAACTCGCCCTGATCGAGATCGATCCTTCGACCCCGGTGCTCCATGCGCTCAGTTGGGCGGGCCCGCCCGGCACCGGCACCGCCGTCGGCGTTGTCAATCAGCGCAAGGCCGCCTTCGAGGGGCGGCTGCGCGATCTCCAAACGGGCGAGGTAATCGCTACCTTCGCCGACCGTGACACGGCGGACATCGGCCCCCTCGACCTCACCCGCCTGACCTGGTACGGCCCCGCCAAGGGCATCATGGACCGCTGGGCGGAGCAGTTCGTGCAGGTCGCCAACCGCCAGCCGGGCGAGGTGGTCACCGATCCGACCCCGCTCACCCTGCGGCCTTTTTAATCCCACGCCGGAGAAACCAACCCATGAATCCGACCCGCTCGCCCAAGCCGATGTCTTTCCTGATGGTCGCGCTGCTCTTGGCCGGCTGCGCCGGCACGAAAGTGCAGAACGGGCATGAAATCGCTTACGCCGGAATGCCCAGACCAAGCCAAGTCAACGTCTATAACTTTGCCGTCAATCCCGCTGAGATCAAGGGAAACTCCGGCCCCCTGGCCCGCCTGACGCGGAGCGACAACCCCTCCGAGCAGACGGCGGAGCAAATGGCCATCGGCCGCGAGACG
>NZ_JBTEKS010000150.1:0-9611 GCF_054333355.1 Methylomagnum sp.
CACCGCCAGGCACCCATCCACGGACCCCCGCCCTCCCTCTGGAGGCCGGGGGCTTCCGTCCTTTCAGCCACGCCTTCCGCCACCGCTCATGGAGCGGAATCGGTTCCGGTTTCAGCCCATACCCCCTTCTGGCCCTTTGCCCTGAGCGAAATAACGCTTAAGGAACACCTCAAACGACGGCCCATGTCTATCCATGGCTTCGATCTTCTTTTGCTCTGTCCAAGACGCCTCTGCTCCGGCTTGGAAAAGTCCAGTCTGATTAGCCTCCAGTCGCAAGCGCCGCCAGTAATTAGCATGACGCCAAGAAAGATTTAGAGCCTTGGTAGGAAAGGATTCTTGATCGCCCCGCATCTCCGCTAATAGCCTAGCCGAAGGCGTGGATTGTAGGTTGCTGATGATGGCTTTTTGCTGTCCCAGACTGCGGGTATATGGCTGTTGAGGATCGTCGGCGTCCAGCGCATCTGCCACGCCGGTCATGGCGCTGAGCAATTCCCCAGCCCATTCAGGCAAAGAGATTTCCCGCCTAAAGCGCAACAGCCGAAAGCTCGGGGTCCGCGAGCAACAAGCGACGGACAAGCTATTCCGGTTGGCTTCGGCTTTCTCATCGGCGTTCAAAAAAGGACTGTCCGCCAAGACGCAGAACAGCACGAAAACCTCCAAAAAGCGCAACTCGTCCAGTCCCAAGCCTGTCGGCTCGAAACAATTCAAATCCAAGGCTCGCAATTCCAGATACCGCACTCCACGGCGCTTTAAGGCTAGCGTGGGTTTTTCGCCTGACTTCGTAATTTGCTTGGGGCGTACCGGGCTGTAGTATTCGTTTTCAATTTGCAGAATATTCGCATTGAGTTGCCGGTATTCTCCATCCACCTTGACGCCAATTTGTTCATAGGGTGGATAAGGCCGGTTAATGGCCTCAGTCAGATTGGCTATGTAGGCATCAAGGTTATCAAGCGAAATATCCAAGCTTGCTTGGTTGTCGTTTCGATAGCCGATATCGCTCATGCGTAGGGAGGTGGCGTGGGGCCGATAAAGCGTTTCCTGATCGAATTCCATGAATGCGGTGGCAAGTTCCTCTCGGCCCGTGAAGAAAGATTTGCAAACGGCGGGGGAGCAGCCGAATAGATAAATAAGCAGCCAACCATAGCGATGGATACTGCGGATGGCACCGAAATAGGCATCAGCAATGAACTTTGGTAGTGGATCGGTATTGCCTTCCAGTGCTTGCAGAACCGGCCACAAGGCTTCATTGACCGAATAATTGAAATGCACCCCGGCGATGGCCTGCATGGTTCGTCCATAGCGATAGGCGAGGCCGCGCCGATAAATATGCTTCATCAGGCCAATATTCGAATTGCCGTAGCGGGCGATGGGGATGCTTTCTTCCTCGGCCAGACCAACGGGCATGGACGTGGACAGCAGAAACTCTTCGCCTAGATGGCTGTATACGAAAACATGCAGATCTTCGAGATAGCGCATCGTGTCGGCGGGATCGGCGCAAGGCGGCGTGATGAGTTCAATCAGCGCCTCGGAATAATCGGTGGTGATCCAGGGATGGGTTAGGGCCGATCCCAAGGCCGCTGGATGAGGGGTTTGGGCAATCGTGCCATCCGGGGCTAGGCGGAGGCTTTCCTTTTCAAGCCCTTTCAGGCCGTTCCGTAGTAGGTGTTCTTGACCGGCTTGCTTAAGCCGATCCAAGCGGGCATCAATTCCAGAGTTCAAGCCGAATGAGTCCTTGATGTTGAGGGGCGAGTTCGCAGGGGGCCGCGTCAATCTCGTCAGCCCCAAGGAATTCCGGGTTATCGAAGGGGTGCCATTCTACCAAACAAAGGAGAGGGGCTTGTTTGACGCGGAAGGGCGTGGGCGGTGATTCCCCACTCACCAACTGAACAAAACCCACTGTGGCACTTTCATGCCGGCCTCGTTATCACTACGGCGCACGTCCATATTGCCATCACCGTTGGTGTCTACCAGATAATAGGACGGGCCGATGACTGGTGTGATTTTCACCATATAGATATGGTCGTTGATCCGATATTCTTCAATCGTTTCCTCGCCGCGCCGGATGATCGTCACGTCCGGTTCCATGGGTTCCCCGCTTTGTACGGGCGGCGGAAGCTCCGGCGGATCGGGCACGGGTTCGGGCGCTGGCTCGGCCCATGAGGGTAGGCAGCAAAATAAAAGAATCAGTGAAAAAATCCGCAACATAATCAATTCCGCCATTTCCTCCGGTGGATTATGGCCGCAATGATATTACAGAATGGCCTACGAAACCCGTCCGCCTTGGCTCTTAGAGCCGCGCCAAAACTGGTTAGACCAATATCAACGCCCCACACTCGCCCCGTAAGGCAAAATACAGGGATAATGCCGCGATATCTGAAATTCTCAGCCTACACCCATCGCCTTGCGTAGACCCTTTTTCATCCAACCGGCACCGCCGGTGCCAATCTGTGGGGATTTCGGCCATGGCCCGGCGTAACGACCATAGCCGCAAAGAAATCCGAGAGATGGCGCTGACGGCGGCGGAGACCATCCTGGACCGCGAGGGCGTGGCCGGATTGAGCACTCGTAAAATCGCCAGTGAAATCGGCTACGCGGTCGGCAGCCTGTATTTGGTCTTCGAGAATTTGGACGACCTCATCGTCCAACTGAACTTTCGCACACTGAATCAATTGGATGATTCACTGAACCAAGCGGCCCGCCGTGGCGGCGATCCGCGCGCGGGTTTGATTGAACTGGGGCGGGCCTATGTTCAATTCGCTTCCTCGTATCAGAGCCGCTGGGAGCTGATCTTCGGCCATCGGCTAAATCCCGTAACCATGTTGCCTGAAGATTACCGACGGCAGGTGCGTGCCTTGTTTGGGCGGGTCGAGGGGTTGCTAGCCATCCTAGCGCCGCACCGGCTTGAGTCGGATCGTGCGCTGGCGGCGCGGGCCTTGTGGAGCGGGGTTCATGGAGTTTGCACCCTGGCTTTGAGCGAAAAGTTCAACATCGCGGGTATTGCTGATGCCGACAAGCTTACGGATTCATTGATCGTGAACTATCTGGCGGGATGGCGCGGCGATTCCGCCGTCAGTCATCCATTGCCAGAGCAGGGTTCCTGAGTACGTTTTCACTAACCACTGACTACCAATGACTAGCCCATGGAAGACCAACAGCTTCTGAGATACAGCCGACAAATCCTGCTGCCGCAGATGGACGTCTCGGGGCAGGAAAAGCTGCTGAATTCCCGCGTGTTAATCATCGGGCTGGGCGGCTTGGGGTCGCCCGCCGCGATGTATCTGGCGGCGGCGGGTGTCGGCGCGCTGGTGTTGAATGACTACGACACGGTCGATTTATCCAACCTGCAACGCCAAATCGCCCACGGCACCGAGAACATCGGCGAGCCGAAAACCGAGTCGGCGCGGAAGGCACTGGAGCGGCTGAACCCGGAAACCCGGATTGACACCCTTCCTTATCGCCTGGAAGGACAGGGGTTGGCGGACGCCATTGCCGCCGTCGATGTGGTGCTGGATTGCTCCGACAACTTCGCCACCCGTTTCGCGGTCAACGCGGCCTGCGTCAAGGCCCGGAAAGCCTTAGTGTCAGGGGCGGTCATCCGCTTCGAGGGGCAACTGGCGGTGTTCACGCCGGGTCGGGCTGACGGTCCTTGCTATAACTGCCTTTACCCGGAGCGCGGCGAGTTAGCCGAGAGTTGCGCACGCACGGGCGTGATTGCGCCGCTGCCCGGCATCGTCGGCAGCATGCAAGCCTTGGAGGCAATTAAATTATTGGCGGGAATTGGCGCCCCTGCTCCAGGGTGCCTATTGCTGTTTGACGGGTTGAGCTTGGAATGGCATCGGATCGCCTTGCGGAAGAATCCTAAGTGTCCGACTTGTGGAGGCTCAAGCTGACTTCGACGAAGCTTGTCCGTGGGAGCGGTTTCCAACCACGATGGGGACCGAAAATCGCGGTTGGAAACCGCTCCCACGGGAGTATCGGCCCCGTCCGGGTGCGCCGGTCAGACCGTTACAGTTCCCGCGCCATGACTAGGGCATCCTCGCGGCGACCATTGCGGGCCGGGTAATAATCTTTGCGCATCCCAATCTCGTTGAATCCCACTCGCTGATAGAGCTGGATGGCCTTCAGGTTGGAGGGCCGCACTTCCAGAAACATGCTCTCCGCCCGGTAGCTCTTGGCGACCGCCATCAGCTTTTCCAGCATCATCCGCCCATGGCCCTGGCCTTGGATATGCGGCGCCACGCAGATGTTGAGGACATGCGCCTCTCCCGCGCCGACGGAACAAATGCCGTAGGACAATATCTGCCCGGCCTTCTCGCCAATCCAGCAGTTGTAGCCCACCTTGAAGCAGTCGCGGAACGTGGCCGGTTCCCACGGAAATTCATAAGCAAGTTGCTCGATGGCGGACACGGATTTTAGATCGGGCCGCCGCATGGGCCTTAACAGCACGTCGGCGTTCTCCGCGAGGCTGGGGAAGTGCTTGTAATAGAAATCGGCTTCGGCGTCGTAGCTAACCCACCGCTTGAGGGCATCGAACAGTTCCGCCATGGCTATCTTCGCTAAGGTTCATTATTGATTTTGTTGGCTAAAGGTCCGCACCGCCAGCTTCAAATCCTCCCAGGCCCGGCGCTTCTCCGTCTGGGAGCGCAGCAGATAGGCGGGATGATAAGTGACCACCAGTGGGATGTGTTCATAGGTGTGTACCTGGCCGCGTAGTTTACCGATGGGCGTGCCGGTTTTTAACAGGTTTTGCGCGGCGATGCGGCCCACCGCGACGATAATCTTCGGTTTCACCCAGGCTAATTGCGCCTTCAAGTAGCCCTCGCAGGACGCCGCCTCTTCGGGCGCGGGATCCCGGTTCTTGGGCGGGCGGCATTTCAGCACGTTGGCGATGTACACCTCCTCCCGCTTAAGTCCAAGCGCCCGGATCATCTCGTTCAACAACAGCCCGGCCCGCCCGACGAATGGCTCGCCCTGCAAGTCCTCCTGCTCGCCCGGTGCCTCGCCGATGAATATCCACTTGGCTTCCCGGTTGCCCACGCCGAACACGGTCTGGGTGCGGGTCTGATGCAGGGGGCAGGCGGTGCAGGCGGCGACCTGGGCGGCGAGATCGTCCCAGTTCAGGCTTGAACAGGGGGGAAGGGTGGGGGAGGGTGGAGCATCGTCGGGAATGGGCATGGCGGTTTCCTCTTCCTCCGGCTCGGATTCCGGGATGAGCGGTATTTCCGCGGCCATGGACAAGGCAGACGCGGGTCCGAACGGCACAGGCACTCTCGGTGCCCAGGCGTCGATGCCCATGCGTCGCAGATAATCCAGGTGGCGGTGGTCGATTGGCATAGATAAAAGGAGGGCGGCTGTCACGCCGCCCTTTTGGTTTTGGCTCTTAGGGGTTAGACATCGCCCGCCACCTGCGGATGCATCCGCTGGCGGGGAATCAGCAGCTTGTTGACGGCATTGATATACGCCTTGGCCGAAGCGATGACGATGTCCGTATCCGCGCCCTGGCCGTTGACGATGCGCCCGCCCTTTTCCAGCCGCACGGTCACTTCGCCCTGGGCGTCGGTGCCGGTGGTGATGTTGTTCACCGAGTAGAGCAACAGATGGGACTTGGTATCCACCACCGACTCGATGGCCTTGAGGCTGGCGTCCACCACGCCGCCGCCGGTCGCCTCGCCGGTCACTTCCTCATGCTCGATCCTGAGCGTGACCCGAGCACAGGGCGTTTCGCCGGTCTCCGCGCTGACCTTCAGGGACACCAGCTTGACCCGCTCGTCCTCCGACTCGACCCGCGCCTCGGTGATGAGGGCTTGCAAGTCCTCGTCGAAGATTTGGTGCTTCTTGTCGGCCAATTCCTTGAAGCGCTGGAAGGCGTCGTTCACCTCGGCTTCCGAACCGAACTCGATGCTGAGTTCCTGCATCCGGGTTCGGAACGCATTGCGCCCGGAATGCTTGCCCAGCACCATGCGGTTGGCGCTCCAACCCACGTCCTCGGCCCGCATGATTTCATAGGTCTCGCGGTGCTTCAGCACGCCGTCCTGGTGGATGCCCGACTCATGGGCGAAGGCGTTGGCCCCGACGATGGCTTTGTTGGGCTGCACCGGAAAGCCGGTGATGTTGGAGACCAGCCGGGAACAGGTCACGATCTCGCGGGTGTCGATGTCCACATGACAGGGGAACACGTCCTTGCGGGTCTTCACCGCCATGACGATTTCTTCTAGCGCCGCGTTGCCCGCCCGCTCGCCCAGGCCGTTGATGGTGCATTCTACTTGCCTAGCCCCATTCAGCACGGCGGACAGGGAGTTGGCGACCGCCAGCCCCAAATCGTTGTGGCAATGCACCGAGAAGATGGCCTTGTCGGAATTGGGAATGCGCTCCCTCAAGCGGCGGATGGTGGTCCCGAACTGGTCCGGCAGGCTATAGCCCACGGTGTCGGGAATGTTGAGGGTGGTCGCGCCCGCGTCGATGACCGCCTCCAAGATGCGGCAAAGGAAATCCTCCTCCGAGCGGCCCGCATCCTCCGGCGAGAACTCCACGTTGTCGGTGAACTGCCGGGCGCGTTGCACCGCCTTGACGGCGTGTTCGATCACCTGCTCCGGGGCCATGCGGAGCTTGCGCTCCATGTGGATGGGCGAGGTGGCGATGAAGGTGTGGATGCGTGAGCGCTTGGCGTCCTTGAGCGCTTCACCGGCCCGGTCGATGTCCCGGTCCAGCGCCCGCGCCAGGCCGCACACGACGCTGTCCTTGATGGCCCGCGCCACCGCCTGCACGCCCTCGAAGTCGCCCGGACTCGCCGCTGGAAAGCCGGCCTCGATGACATCCACCCGCATCCGTTCCAGCGCTTTGGCGATCCGCACTTTCTCGTCTCGGGTCATGGAGGCGCCCGGACTCTGCTCGCCGTCCCTCAAGGTCGTATCAAAAATAATGAGTTTGTCGCTCATAAAAAAATCCCGTGGTCTAACTCGCCCCTCTTGCGGGGCAGGAAAACGAAATCGGAGTGATGTAATGATGTGTGGATGTTGACTGCCCCTCAGGGCAGGAGCAGACGGCGGGTCAGAGGCAGGGGGAGAGCTTCGCGCAAAGCCACGCGCCCGGCTTGAATGGTCGGGAGGGCGGGGCGGTTGAAAGCTGAAGTCGTGGTGTGGAACATGACACTACAGGCTAGTTGTGGGTTCCACTATATATTCCGTCGACGATCCGCACAAGCGGCCCGCTGCCAGGCTCCGGCTTGGGAACGTGGTTCGCGAAGTTCCGGTTTTCACGTCACTTGGGAATCGGACGCTTGGAATTAACCCCGAGTCGCCTGCCGGTTCAACGGTTCCCAACAGTGTCCTAAGCGGTTCGATTTCCGCCCAGGCGGCTTTTTCTGTCGTCTCCTGCTCCAAGACCCGCTTCCGTTCCGTCTGGATTGTGCGCTGCTCCCATAGGAAGACCGCATAGGATGTGCCGACGAAGGAGGCGCATCAATTGAGGTTGGCAAATCGCGGACTAACCGGAAGCCGACGTTGAGGTTGGTCGCGCCGGTCGGGTAGCCAATGCATCAACCACCAGCGATGCGGCTCCCGGCGTTCGGCGCATCCTCTGGTCCTAGCCCTATGGTGCCCATCATCCCGTTAAAACACTATCAATTATTTATTACACAAGGCTTTCACATTACAATCCACCCGTATCGAAAAACAAGCGTCGCTTCTTGGATTGTCATCCATCGCCTTGGGAAGCCTTCATGAACATCCGCCGTTCATCGTCTCGTTCCGCCGCCGCCATTGTTGCCCTGTTCGGTTTGCTGGCGCTTTTGCCGGGGCTGGCCGTATCCGCCGCTCCTCTAAATCACAAGCCAGTGGCCGAGAGCCAGGGTGTTCTGGTTCCCGTGAACGGCAGTCTCGTGATCACTCTCCAGGCCAGTGATGCCGACGGTGATCGGCTGAAGTTCTCCATCACCGCTAAGCCCAAGAAAGGCAAGCTCAAGCTAGTCGGGGCTGTGGCGACTTATACGCCTAGGGCGAAATATGTCGGCACGGACCAGTTCAAATTCGTTGCCAAGGACCGTAAGGCCGCTTCCAAGGCGGCGGTCATCCGTATCAAGGTGGCGCCTCTGCCCGCCTGTACCCCTCCGCATGTTTTGCAAAACAACGCATGTGTCTCGCCGTCGCCTACCTGTGCGCCGCCACAAGTGCTGGAAAATGGCGTTTGCGTTACTCCGCCATTGACTTGCACGCCGCCACAGGTTTTGCAGAATGGTGTGTGCGTGACCCCGCTGCCTACTAATCAGTCCCCAATAGCCAATGCCGACATCAATCGAAGGGTTGAGGCGGGCGCTACGGTCACTCTTGACGGTAGCCAGAGCCGCGACCCGGATGGCTCCATTGTGGCGCATTTTTGGGAGCAGACCGCTGGCCCTGTGGTGGCGTTGAGTAATCCCGCCGTTGCGAGTCCCTCGTTCACCGCGCCAACCGTCACTCAGGATACAGACTTAAACTTCAAGCTGACCGTGACGGATGACCGGGGCAGCAAAGCTAGCGCCACGGTAACAATTACCGTTTCTCTGCCCACCGCCGACAACCTACCGCCGGACAAAGCTCAACTAATCGGCGTCAGTTCTTTAAGCGGGGACAAGCTCACGGCGGAATGGCTGGCCGTTGCGGATGATCGGACGACTCATGGCAGCCTCGTCTACACCTTGCATGTATCCGAAATGCCGGGTTTCACTCCTTCCAGCGCTACCGCGAAACTCACTCAGGCGGGCGCATTGAACGGGACGGTCGAGGGATTGACGCCAGCCACCCAGTATTACGTCAAAATAACCGCCACGGATGGACAAGGACTGGAAAGCTGGAGCAATGAATTGGGCATTGTCACTGCCGGTGTCATCGCGCAAGCCACGCCGGCCACGGTGAACGTGCAGGATATCGCGCAGGCACCGCAAGTCACCGATACGAGCGTGACCTATACGGGCGGTGGCTCCGCGCCAAAGCCCGGCGAATATTTGGCGAGTTCCGTGGGAGAGGGCTATCTGCGCAGGGTGGATACCGTGCGGACCCAAAACGGCCAAGTCATTGCCACCACGCAGCCGGCCTCGCTGAACGAACTCTTCGATACTCTGGAATTCAACGCCACAGTCAAACTGGAACCTGTACCGGCCCAGGTGCCAGCGGCTCTGCGAGCCAGCGCCCATATTCAGGGCGGATCAACGGCTCCGCGCCAAGCAGCCATTTCCTGGCCGGAAACCGGCTTGACGCTGATTGACACCCAGTCCACCGACGCGAGTCCCGCGCCGCGCATCCAAAAGGCCAAGCCCGCCATACAAGCCATTGCGCCCAAATTCGCCCGAGTGGAAGTGAACGGCGATAAGCAGACGTCCAAAGGGGAATATCTCGATTTCACCGGCCCAGCCTTCTGGGCGCTGAGTCCGGGACAAACGGGCACTTTTACCTTGGAAAGCAAGGTGGCTCGGGCTAAAACAAGCCTGCTAGGCAAGACTCGACTTTGGCCTTTTCACGCCGTGGCGGCGAGTTGATTCAGCAGGACTTCGCCATCGCGAGGCGACAATTCCAACAGTTCGCCGCCGGATGCGGAGTTGACGAAATACTTCCGCGCCCAGATGGCGCGGCGGACAAAGG
>NZ_JBTEKS010000151.1:0-9589 GCF_054333355.1 Methylomagnum sp.
GGCGCAACCCCCACTCCCATCACGGTGCATCCGATCCGAAAACGCTCTAAACATACCCCCTGAATGATCGAAATTGAAAACCTGAGCTTCCGCCGCGCCAGCGGCTTCGCCCTGAACATTCGCCATCTGCGCGTCGCCGCCGGTGAAAAGGTCGCCATCATCGGACCCAGCGGCGCGGGCAAGACCACCCTGCTGAAACTCATCGCGGGCATCGTCCCGCCGGACAGCGGCAGCGTGGAAGTGGACGGCACGGAGGTCCACAGCCTCGGCGACGACGCCCGCCGCCGGTTCCGCATCACCCGCATCGGCTTCGTGTTCCAGGAGTTGGAATTGCTCGATTACTTGAGCCTGCTCGACAACATCATCCACCCGTACCGCATCAGTCCGGCCCTGCGCTTGGACCGCTCGGTGCGGGAGCGGGCGCGAAGCTTGGCCGAAGACACCGGACTCGCCGGCAAGCTCGGCCGCCGCCCCGGCGAACTCTCCCAAGGCGAGCGGCAGCGCACCGCCGTGTGCCGCGCCCTGCTGCCGGAGCCGGATTTGCTGCTGGCCGACGAGGCCACCGGCAATTTGGACCCGGCCAACAAGGCGCATGTGGTTGACCTGTTGTTCCGCGCCGCCGACCGCCGCGCCGCCAGCCTTCTGGCCGTGACCCACGACCACGAACTGTTGCCCCGCTTCGACCGCGTGGTGGACTTCCATGAGCTTTGCGCCTGACTCATGCGGCACGACTTTTTTCTCGCCTGGCAATACCTCCGCCACAACAAGTCCCGCACCGTCATTCTCATCGCCTGCCTGGGCCTGATTGGCGCGTTGCCCCCGGCCCTGCACCGGCTGCTGGACGAGGGGGAGCGCTGGATGACGGCCCGCGCCGCCGCCACGCCGTTGCTGGTGGGGACGCGGGGCAGCGCGGTTGATCTGGTGTTGAAGGCGCTGTATTTCACCGCAGCCGCCGCGCCGCCCATCACCATGGCCGAGGTGGACCGCATCGCCGCGACCGGCTGGGCCGACCCGCTGCCGGTGTATGCCCGGTTCCGCGTCCATGGCCTGCCGGTGGTCGGCGTGAGCTTGGATTATTTCGATTTCCGGGCGCTGGCCGCCGCGACGGGCGACTTGCCGGCCATCCTGGGCGATTGCGTTCTCGGGTCAGAAGCGGCGGAGCAACTGGAACTCAAACCCGGCGACAGCCTCCCGACCGCGCCGGACAATCCGTTCGATCTGGCGGGCGCCTATCCCTTGAAGCTCAGGGTGGCGGGCGTCCTGGCGAAATCCCACAGCCCCGACGACCGGGCCATTTTTGTTGATCTGCCAACGGCCTGGGTCATCGAAGGCTTGGGCCACGGCCACACCGAACAGAGCCAATCCACCCCCCAAGCGGACGCGGCCTTCGGCGCCCTTCCCGTCACCACGGAAACCGTGGCCTACACCGAAATCACCCCGGACAATCTGGCATCGTTCCACTTCCACGGCGACCCGGCCACCTATCCCATCAGCGCGGTCATCGCCCTGCCCCACGACCGCAAATCCGCCGCCCTGCTGCGCGGACGCTATTTGGAGCATGAGCAAACCAGCCAAATCGTCCTGCCCCTGGAAACCACCCGTGGCCTGTTGCAAAACATCTTCCGGCTGAGTGCGCTATTCGATGGCGTCCTAGTGATGGTGGGCGGCGCCACCGTGGCGGTGGTCGGGCTGGTGTTCGCGTTGTCGTTGCGGCTGCGGCAGCGGGAGATTGAGACCATTCATCTCCTGGGCTGCGGGCGCTGGATGGTGGCGCGTTTGGTCTTGGCGGAAATCCTGCTGATCGGTGTTGCCGCCGGGCTGGTGGCTGTCGGGCTGCTGCAAGCGATGAGCGCCTACGCGCCGGAATTCGTGCGGTATTTCGTGATTGCCTGACGGCCCCGTAAATTTTTCGTAGGGTGGGTTAGGCGCACGTTAGAGCATTTTCAGTTCAGGTGTACGGGCTGTAAGGTCTGTGGGAGCGGGCTTTAGCCCGCGACAGCCACGCGGATCGTGGGCTAAAGCCCACTCCCACCACCGTATACTCGATTCAAAACAGATCTAAAGCCAATGGCGGTGTCAAGCCTCTCGCCAGTGCGCCTAACCCACCCTACGAAACTTTCATTTTCCAACCTGACGAGAAAAACCCCATGACCGAACATTCCCCGGCCCGCCGCCGCGCCCTCGTTTCCTTGTGCCTGCTGGCCGCCTCGCCCCTGGCGCGGGCCGGGTCCACTGGCTCGCCCACGCTCAAAATCGTGGCGTCCAATTATCCCCTGGCCTATTTCGCCGAACGGCTGGGCGGCGCCCGCGTGGCGGTGAACTTTCCCGCCCCGGCGGACGTGGACCCGGCGTTCTGGCGGCCGGACGCCAAATCCGTGGGCACGATGCAGCGGGCCGATTTGATCGCGTTGAACGGCGCCGACTACGAGAAATGGCTGCCCCACGTCGCGCTGCCCCGCCTCAAGACGGTCGACACCGCCGCCGGGTTCAAGGACGCCTTCATCCACATCGAGAACGCCGTCACCCACAGCCACGGCCCCGGCGGCACCCATTCCCACGGCGGCACCGCGTTCACCACTTGGCTGGATTTCGAGCAAGCGGCCCAACAGGCCCAAGCCCTGGCCGACGCCATCGCTCGGAAGCGCCCCGAGTGGAAGAGCCTCATCGCGGAGAATCTGGCGGGCTTGAAAGCCGACCTCGCCGCGCTGGACGCCGAATTGAAGGCCATCGCCGCCACCAAGCCCGGCCTGCCGCTGCTGGCGTCCCACCCGGTGTATCAATATCCGGCCCGCCGCTACGGGCTGAATCTGCACAGCGTCCATTGGGAAGCCAACGAGACGCCCCCGGCGGAGGAATGGCGAGCGCTGGAAAGGACGCTCGCCAGCCACCCCGCCAAATGGATGCTTTGGGAAGCCGAACCCAGTCCAGACATCGCCGCGAAATTGCAGGCGCTGGGCGTCGCCAGCCTGCCGTTCGAGCCTTGCGCCAACCGGCCCGAGGCGGGCGACTTCCTATCCGTGATGAAGCGGAACGCGGCGAATCTCAAAGCGGCGTTCCAGTGACTTTTTGATTCAGCGCAAGCCGTCGGTAGGTCAAAAACCGGGCGGTGGCCTGCGATGGGCGGCGGGGATTTTTGCCCTGAGTCCGGGCGTCTCCTTGTTCTAAACCGCGTCCCGTCTGGAAACCGTAGCCTATAGGATGGGTGGAGCTTCGCGGAACCCATCACATCGGGCTAGGCGGCATAATGGGTTTCGCTGCGCTGCACCCATCCTATACAGGGCGTCCGACGGCTGGGTATGGAACTTCGTATTTCAAACGGGATGCGGTTTAATGCGTCCTCTGGCTCATCGGGGATAACATCCCTTTCCTGCGCCGCCAGCTTTCAGCCAACGGCGGATACAACAACGCCGCCCCGGAGCAATCCGGGTCGGCGTTGTCATTTCAGAAACTAGCGGTCTGCTACTGCTTTTGCGGCGTTGCCGGAGCCTGGGGCGGCGTCTCGGACTTCTTCATCCAATCGGGACGGCCCTGGGGCGCATTATTTCCCAGCGGCCCATCGCTGCCACATCCCATCATGGTGAACATCAAAATTCCCATCAGGCCGAAAGCCGCTGCGCGTTTGATCGTTTGCATAGTTGTCATCCCAGCGTCTAAAAGATTTAAGGAAACACCGAATCGTTGTGGTTGCCGGACCCTGCCGGATAAACCGCTGCCCTGGTCGGGTTAGCTTGCCAAGTTTACCCGCTTTCGGGTGGTGCCTGACTTAATTTCCGTCAATTCGCCAACGAGTCCCGCGCGCCCGTGGGCCGCGAATGAATTCCGCCGCCGCCGCCACGTCAAACACTTATCAAGCCACGCCCCGGAAGGAACCCAACATGCCGCGTGAATCAAGACTCAGGATGTGGGCGCAAGCCTGTGAAATGCTGGACGAGGCGGAACGCCTGCATCGGCGCTTCTTTCAACCGCAGAGGCTCACCGCTTGCCGCCCGGTGTGGGAGCCGCCCGTCGATATTGTCGAGTGCCACGGCGAAATCAGCATCACCGTGGTGCTGCCGGGGGTGCCCCACGAGGCCATCGAAGCCACCGTCATCGACGAGGTGCTGGTGGTGTCCGGCGAGCGGCCCCTCGCCATCGACCCGGACGCCGCCCTGGTCCATTGCCTGGAAATTCCCTATGGCCGATTCGAGCGGCATATCCCCTTGCCGACCGGACGCTTCCGCATCGGCGACCCCGTGTACGAACACGGCTGCCTGACCATCATCCTGTACCGAACTCCGTAGGTCGGGCATGGAATCCAGGCCCGATCCACCCAATTGCTGCACAGAATTCCGGTAGGTCGGGCGGGCACTCCTACCCGACGCCATCGCCCGGGTCAAGCAACGTCGGGCAGGAGTACCTGCCCGACCTACCTGGTTCCGTCATGCCAGTCCGACAAGGTAATCCAATGAACACCACCGAACGCCGCTCCGAAAAAACCACCAAGTCCCTGCCGCGACTGCCGGAAGACACCGTCGCCGTCATCCCGGTGCGGAACATGGTGCTGTTTCCGGGCGTCATCATTCCCATCGCCATAGGCCGGGACATTTCCATCGCCGCCGCCCAATACGCCCTGCGCACCGATTCGCCGCTGGGCGTGGTGCTGCAACGCGACCCGAAGGAGGACGAGCCAAGCTCCCTGGACCTGCATGCCATCGGCACCCTGGGCGCGGTGCTGCGCTACGTCACCGGACCCGAGGGCGCCCACAACATCGTCTGTCAGGGCGAGCAGCGCTTCCGCATCACCGGCTTTCTGTCCGGCTACCCGTTCCTGGCCGCCAAGGTCGAACGCATTCCCGACCCGGACCCGCACACGCCGCACCTGGAGGCCCGCTTGCTGCAATTGAAGGAAATGATGGCCGAGGTGCTGGAACTCTTGCCGCAAGCGCCGTCGGAACTGCTCAACGCCTTCCAGCAAGTCACGGCCGCCGGGGTGTTGAGCGACTTGGTGGCGTCCTTCATGGACTTGGCCGTGGGCGAGAAGCAGGAGATTCTGGAAATCCTGGACCCGCAACGGCGCATGGACCGGATCATTGAGCTACTGCGCCACCGTATCGAGGTGCTGCGCATTTCCAAGGAAATCAACGAGCAGACCAAGCACAGCATGGACGAGCGCCAGCGGGAGTTCGTGCTGCGCGAGCAATTGCGGACCATCCAGAAGGAATTGGGCGAGACCGACGAGCGTTCCGAGGAGCTGGGCGAACTGCGGGAAGCCATCGCCAAGGCGGACATGCCCGAAGAAGCCGAGAATCAGGCGCTCAAGGAGCTGAAGCGGCTGGAACGGATGCCCGACGCCAGCGGCGAATATTCCATGATCCGCACCTATCTCGACTGGCTGGTGGAACTGCCCTGGTCCGCCGAAACCGAGGACCGGCTGGACATGGCCGAGGCGCGGCGGGTGCTGGACGAGGACCATTACGGCCTGGTCAAGGTCAAGAAGCGCATCCTGGAATATCTGGCGGTGAAGAAGCTCAACCCGGAAGGCAAAAGCCCCATCCTGTGCTTCGTCGGCCCGCCCGGCGTCGGCAAGACCTCGCTGGGGCAGAGCATCGCCCGCGCGATGGGCCGGAAGTTTGTGCGGGTCAGCCTGGGCGGCGTCCACGACGAGGCGGAAATCCGGGGCCATCGCCGCACTTACATCGGCGCCTTGCCCGGCAACATCATCCAGGGCATCCGCAAGGCCGAGGCCCGCAATTGCCTGATGATGCTGGATGAGATCGACAAGCTGGGCGCCAGCTTCCACGGCGACCCGTCGTCGGCCCTGCTGGAAGTGTTGGACCCGGAGCAGAACGGCACCTTCCGCGACAATTATCTGGCCGTGCCGTTTGATCTGAGCCGGGTGCTGTTCATCGCCACGGCGAACATGCTGGACACCGTGCCCGGCCCGCTGCTGGATCGCATGGAAGTCATTCACCTGCCCGGCTACACGGCGGATGAAAAGCTGCAAATCGCCCACCGCTATCTGGTGGAGAAACAGCGCGGCGCCTGCGGCCTGAGGCCGGAGCAATGTGAAATCACCGACGCCGCCCTCGTCGGCATCGTCAGCGACTACACGCGGGAGGCCGGGGTCCGCAACCTGGAACGGGAAATCGGCTCGGTGTTCCGCCATGTGGCCGTGCGCATCGCCGAGGAGGAAATCAGCCAGCTCGAAGTTACCCCAGATCAGTTGCAAATCATTCTCGGGCCACGCCGCTTCGAGAACGAGGCCGCCATGCGGACCAGTTTGCCGGGCGTTGCGACGGGTCTCGCTTGGACGCCGGTGGGTGGCGACATCCTGTTCATCGAGGCCAACCGCGCCCCCGGCACCGGCAAGCTGATTCTCACTGGCCAATTGGGCGACGTGATGAAGGAGAGCGCCCAGACCGCGCTGACCCTGGTCAAATCCCGCGCCAGCGAATGGGGCGTGGAGCCGGGCCTGTTCGAGAAAAGCGATATTCACATCCACGTCCCCGCCGGGGCCACGCCCAAGGACGGACCCAGCGCGGGCGTGGCGATGTTCGTGTCCCTGGCCTCGCTGCTCAGTCAGAGGCCGGTGCGCAGCGACACCGCCATGACCGGGGAAATCAGCTTGCGCGGCCTGGTGTTGCCGGTGGGTGGTGTCAAGGAGAAGGTGCTGGCGGCGCTGGCGGCTGGCTTGCGGCGGGTGCTGCTGCCGGCTCGTAATCGCAAGGAGTTGGAGGAGATTCCGGCGGAGGCGAAGGAGAAGCTGGAGTTTGTGTGGCTCGAAACGGTGGATGAGGGGTTGCGGGAGGCGTTGGGGGGGTGAGTTATCGGTTCATTTTGCTGGTTCCTCTAAGAATCCTAGGCTCTGCCCGCCAGTTTTGGCGAAATAGCGGTTGAGGGTGGGGCGCTATGGGTTGTAGAGTTTCTTGTGCTTGCTGGGTGCTTGCCCGGTAACATGAGCAAATATTCCCCAATTCTTCTTTCTAGAGTGACGCGATGAACTACCAAGACCGAATTACTATTGAGCCTGGAAAACGTGGGGGAAAGCCTTGTATTCGTGGGTTACGCATCACTGTTTACGATATATTGGATTATCTGGCTTCGGGGATGTCGTTTGAGGAAATACTTGAAGATTTTCCCGAGCTTGAACGGGATGATATTTTTGCGGCCTTGGGTTTTGCGGCGGATCGGGAGCGGCGAATTGAATCGCTTAAGATTTCATGAAGCTGCTGCTGGATGAAAACTTGTCCCGGCGATTAGTGCCGTTTTTGCTGAATGATTATCCCGGCACCACTCAGATTGCGCTGTTGGGAATGGAGCAAGCCGACGACCGGGATATTTGGAGCTATGCCCGAGACTATGATTTTGTCATCGTGACCCGTGATTCGGATTATTACGAGCTTAGCGCCCTGTTTGGATCGCCACCTAAAGTGATATGGCTACGTACTGGCAATCAATCCAAAGCGGCTACGCTGAATGCCTTGTTGAGTTATCGCCAGCAAATCGAGCAAGCCTTATTGAAGGAAGATAAGGCTTGTATTGAAATTTACTAAAACAACCTGCCCTTGCCGGGATTTGTCTCGATTCAACGAGCGTTTCCGGGTTCGTTATTCTCGCGGTGTTTGCGGGAACGCTGAAAAATAATAATCACCAATAACCGGGGGACCGGATGGAAGAATCTCAATTTGCTTTTGATGTTTTCCTAAGTCACATCTTTAGGAGTGAGGACATTCTGCCTGTCGATAGGGTGCGGCTTAGAACAAAGCCCGGCGGCGAGAGCCACTCGGAACCGATGGGCCTATTGCCATGAAAGCTACAGAAATACTCAGGGAGAAAACCATTGTCGGCGATTTGGTTGTCGAAATGGTTATCTGGCAAGTTCCGATGCCAATACCCGGTAGCTGCCATGCTTATAAATATCGGCTTTATTGTGGGCGGGCTGGCAAGTGTTTGGTGCGTTATGATAATGAACGGGGCAAGGGGGATCATGTGCATTATGATGCTGGAGAGTTTTCTTACCAGTTCGTATCCTTGGCTAAGTTGATTGACGATTTTGAGACGGATGTGGCGCGTTTGACGGGAGGTGGTTTATGAGGCGGGTGATTATTGGCGTGGAATCGCGGGCGATGGCTTTTGCCAGGGCGCGGGAGGCGGCGCGGTTGGCGGATATGGGCGCGGCTATCCCGGAGGCGGATTACCATTTGAATTTCGGGAGTATGCAGCAGTTATTCGGTGAGTTGACGCCGGAGCGGTTGCGTTTGTTGGAAACGGTGTTGAAGGGCGGTAAGCAACCCGTGGAGGTATTGGCGCGGAAGTTGGGCCGGGATGAGGCGGGTATTCAGCGGGATTTGGCGGCGCTGTCAAATCATGATTTGGTGGCGGTGGATGAGGGGGGATTGGTGAGTGCGCCTTGGGGGGCGGTGGAATTGCGGTTGAATTTTGGGGCCGATTTGGTGGAAGCGGCGTAGTGTTTGGCAGGGGGCTTTTCTTAAACAATACTCAGAATAACTGGGGGACCGGATGGAAGAATCTCAATTTGCTTTTGATGTTTTCCTGAGCCATAGCGCGAAGGATAAGGATGTTGTGCGGCCGATTGCAGAGCGGCTGCGGGGGATGGGCTGCGGGTTTGGTTTGATGAGTGGGAATATGAAGTGTTGGTTTGCTCATGGGAAAGCAAAGTATGAAACTAATTCCAAAACGGGCATTTTTGGGGTTTGAAGAGCTACTTGAACGATGGGGATGGACAAGTGAGGATTTGCGTGACGCCATAGCGGAAGGGCATATAATTCCAGCCATTCGCCCACTCGCTAATATTTCGCTACTAACACTGGAATGCAAGCCCCCCGGATACTTTGCTGAACAACAGTCTAATTTTGCCAAAAAAACAAAGATAGAAATGTACAATGCATATTCATTCCTTTATTTGCATTGCCCGATGCGGTTGCCAGGAAGAGGGTATGTTTTTATGGAATATAGCAATTCGACTGAACCAGACACGAGTGAGGTTATTCCTTTCTTGAAAAAACGATGTTCACGGGAAGATTATCGTGAATTCCTTTTTTTAATGGCAGAAATTGAACGTAGTGAAGCAGCAGTATCTCAACCTGACTTAGAGGCTTGTTTCACTAGCCCAGAAATGCATATCTGCGAACGGAAGTTACAAGAGAAATCTTGGTGCGAACTGGATAACGAGAGCAAGGAGCGGGCTTTGGTCGGCGATGTAATTTCCACCGTCGCCCTCGCCGGGCAAATCTGCCGCGAAAAAACCGTCAGCGACCACGGCATCGACATGGAAATCGAATTCAAGAACAACGCCTACGAAGCCACCGGCCAAATGCTCTTCCTGCAACTCAAATCGGGCGATTCCTACTTGCGCAAAAGGAAGGGCGATGGCGCGGAAATCTTCACCATCAAAGACGAGCGCCACGCCCGCTACTGGATGACCCAGCAATTCCCGGTGCTTCTGGTCATCCGCAATTCCGACGGCGAAATCCGCTGGATGGAAATACGGGATTGGCTGAAACGGGAAAGCCAGGACGGCAAAAAGCCTGTCAAGCAAATCATCTTCGAGGGTGAGCGCTTCGACGTAACGAGCGTGCGGCGCTGGCGG
>NZ_JBTEKS010000152.1:0-9520 GCF_054333355.1 Methylomagnum sp.
AATAGCAGGATGCGGCTCATTTTGATTGGCAAGGACGCTCAGCCACCGCGTCGGTCGGGCATGTATTCCATGCCCGACCTTCCCTGGTCCGGGCGATGGCGTCGGGCATGAGTACCTGCCCGACCTACGGAATCCGGGAAGTTATTCACGGCCACATCCTAACCAAGTGGTTCATAACCGCCGGTAAACCTCGCTGGCTTCGAGGCTTTGCCGGAAGCTGGCCCCGTCCAGCCGCCGCCGGGTTTCGCTATTCAACAGATAATCGTGCGCGGCCCGCAGCCGTTCCAGGTCCAGCGCCTTGGCGGCGGCGTCGGCGTGGTCGCGGTAGTACAGCGGATAATCTGGCCCTAAATATTCCTCCACGGCGGGATGGCGGTTGACCAAAATAGGCGTGGCCCGCGCCAGGCATTCGATCACCGCGTTGTTGGCGCTGGCGTCGTAGAGGTCTAGAAAAACGATGTTTTCGGCCAGCAGGCGGTCGTATTCGTCGTTGGGAAGATGCGCCACCGCTTGGGTGTTGGCGGCGTGTTCCGGCGCGGGGTCGCCCCATTCCCGGCCTTCGCGGCGGCGCAGCTTGTCGAGATAGTCCGCCGACCCCGCCGCGTAGTTGGGGACCAGCCGCAGCTTGGTGTAGCCCAGGGCGTTGCCGTGGGGAATCGGCAGCCGGTCGATGGCGGTCAGCCGCCGCAGCCACCAGCCCACTTGCACGATGCGCTTGGCGGGATTGGCCTGGAAGCGCTCGAAGTCGAAGAGTTGTCCGGGAATTTCGGTGGGATGGTGGACCACCGACACCGGCTTGCCCGTGGCCTCGCGCAGCCAGTCCGCCGCGTATTCGGACAGGGCGAACAGGCCGACACAGGTAGCGAGGCTTTCCCGCCAAACCGGCTTGGCGAGGATGGCCTGGGGCGATTCGTCCGGGTGGAACCAGTCCGGCATCTGGTGCGGGTTGTGCAGGAAGCCCACCCAAGGCTCGCGGTAGGGAACGATGCGGCGCTCTTCCGAGGACAACCGGAATTGGAACACCGGGCTTCTCAGAGCAAACAGCAACTCGGCGTTGGGGCGGATGCCGGAACGCGGATGCTCCCAGCCGAAGGGGTCTTCCAGGAAGCCCTCGAACCGGACGCCTTCGCTATGGTGCAAGGGGTACAGGGCTTCCATGGCATACCGCCAGCCGCTACGGTGGTGGGTGCGTTCATAGCGGCTGGCGAAGCGCAAGCGGCCACCGGGGTTGTCGGGGAGATCGACGGGTTCCGGCGGAATCCCGGCCACTTCCCGCAGCAGTCGGACTTCCCGTTGCGGCCCCTCGTCGGCGGGATTGTTTTGCAAATAGCCGTCCAAGTGTTCGACCGCCGCCCTGAACTCGCCCTGCAACACCAGCGCGTAGGCCAAATAGCGATGGGCGTCTGGGTGGTCCGGTTGCAGGCTCAGCGCCTTTTCCAATTGCGCCACCGCGATCCGGCCCTGGTTCCGGTCCAGCCAGGCCCGGCCCATCAAATAGGCCGCCTTGGCGGGGTCGATGTCAGCCTTCGAATTCATGGCGCTCGCCCTGCAAAAATTCCATGATCCGCCGCCGGGTCCGCGCCGAGGGCCGACCCGCGACCGCCGCCCGCAGATTCGCCAGCACCGCTTCGGCATCGCCGGAGGACTGATACCGCCCCGCCACTTCCAGCGCATAAGCCGCCAGCCGCTCCCGGCTTTTATTCACCAGCAACTCGGCCCGGTCGGCGGGCAGGTGGCGGGCGGCGATGTCCAGCGCGGCGAAGGCGTCGCGGATCTGCTCGCCGGTGCGGATCAGGCGGGAGGTCTCGGCGGTTTCGTCGCGGCCCACGCCCACCAGAAGTTCAGGCACGTAGAACACCGGGTAGCGGGTCGCGATCCGGGTCCACATCTCCCAGTCGAAGGCGGACTGTGCGTCCGGGCAGAAACCGCCCAGGGTTTCGTAGACCTCGCGCCGCACCGTCATCGCCGAAAACTGCACCCGGCATTCCAGAGCGATGCGCTCCAGCCAGTCCTCGATGACGCCCGGCGTTTCCCGCTCCGCCCAGGAATGCCACAGCAGCAGTTCGGCGCGGGCGGTGCTGACGATGCTCTGTTGGCAGAAGGCCGCGCCGACCTCCGGGGCCGACTCAATGCCTTGGCGCAGCGCTTGGTAAAAACCCGGCTCCACCCAGTCGTCGTCGTGGAGGATGTGGACCCATTGGCCCCGCGCCCTAGCGATACACGCGTTGAAGATGTGGGGATGGCCGACCCGTACCGGCAGCGGGAAGAACCCCACCCGCCCACCACCAACCCACACCACTTCCGCGCCGATGGCCGCTTGCCGTTCGGCACCGCTGAAATCGCAGACCACCTCGATCTGCATGGCCTCGTCGGCCTGCCGCAGCACGCTGGACAGCACCCGCTCGATGGTCTGGGGGCGCTCATACACGCTCACCATCACCGACCAGAACGGGCGTTCCTCCCCGTCCGACAGCGGGGCGATGGCCGGAAACTCCGGGGCCGGGGGCAACGGCTCCTCGGCCCGCATGATGCCCAGTTCGCGCAACTGGGCGGTGCCCTCGAACCGCAGCGAGTGGTCCGGGTGGTAGAGCACCAGGTTCTCTTCCTCGTCCAGCCGCCGCTGGTACGCCTTGTATTGCTCGGCGCCCATGGCGTGGACTTCCCGTTTGGCTTCCTCGCGGGCGTAGCCCAAGAAGCTGGCGAAGAACTTGAAGTGCAGCAGGCATATCTCGTGCGTGGCATGGTGCCGCACGGCGATATTGCTCAAATGCTGGCCGGGCGCCAGCACCACGTCCGGCTGGTAGCGGAGCAGGACCGATTTGGTCAGCAGGTAATCGTGCTTGGTGGGAAACACCCGCTGCCGTGCCCCGCCGAAGTAAAGGTCTTGGCTGCGGTAGGGACCGCTCTCTTTCAGAAGGGTGTGGTAGAACTTGCGGTCGAAATATTGGCACAGGCTCAAGGGGTCGGTGCCTTCCTGATAGCGGGTCTCACTGACCGGGCGCTGGCCGTAGAGATCGAGCAAAAGGCCGGTGGCCACCCGCTTGTCGCGGCGGTCCAGGTCGCGGCAGAAGTCCTTCAAGCTGCGCCGGGGCGAGCCCTCGAAAATCATGAATTCATCGGAATCCAGGGTCAGGCACCAATGCCCCACGCCGTAGCGGCGCAGCAATAACTCGAACCAGGACGAGCCGAAATTGGCCCGCTTGAAGGACAGTTCCGAACACCAGACATGCACGCCGGGCTGTTGCAGCAGCCATTCCACGCTGCCGTCGGTGGAGCCGTTGTCGATGACGAAGAAGCGGTCCACGCCGAGCTGGCGGTAATACTCCAGGAAGAAGGGCAGCCGGGGCCGTTCGTTGCGGGCGACGAGGCAGCAGAGGATTTCATCGGGACCGATGTCCAGGCAGCGCTCGTCGCGGCGTTCCAGCCCGTAGCAGGCGTAGGCGTCGTCCAGGGTGCCCTGCTCTTCCAGCGCCGTCATCAGCATCTTGTGCAGTTCCGAGGTTTCCATGAAGTGCAGGAAGCCCCGGCGGCAATGGGTGATGAGGTCGTCCCAGCGGCGCATGTGCAGGTAGACCCGCGCCAGTTCCAGATGGGCTTCGAGGTAGTTGGGGTCCGCCGCCAGCGCCTTTTCCAGGCTGACTACGGCTTGTTTATAGCGGCCCCGCTTCAGCCAGCCCAAGGCCATGCCATGATGGCCTTTGGCTTGGCGGCTATCGGCGGGGTCGGGGACACGCGCTTGGGTCGTCATGGGGTCTCGCTGTGGTGGATTGCCAGAAAGCTTTCGAGGGCTTGTTGATGGGGCGCGAACCAGTCGCGGAGCCGCTGTTCGGTCTCCGGCACCATCGGCGGGTAACGGCCCTCGTTTTCCCGCTTGGCGTCCTCGGGCACGAAAGGCGGCAGGCCGAGGAAGGCAAACACCCGGCCCAAGGTGCCAGGCATGTCTTCGGCCAGTTCCGAAGACCGCAAGATTAGGAGTTGTTCCCGTGGGAAGTAACACAGCCAGCGCTTCAGATGGGGCAGGGCGGCGCTGCGGGTTAGGATGGAATTCGGTGGCGCATCGGTGTCGGGAGCGTCGAAGTCCAACGGACAAGCGGGCAGGGATTCGAGGTCGGTGGCCACGATGTCCTCCCAAGTCCGGCTTTCCCAACCCAGCCGGACATACATCCGATACTCCGAATAGGCCCGCGCCACGGGATCGCGCAGCAACAGGATCAACTTGCCGGTAGGCATGGCCTGGGCGATGCGCCCCGGCGCCTCCGGGTGGGTGAAGTAGGTGGTCGAAGCCTCGCCGGTGATTTTAGCCGCGCCGAGCGGTGTTGGCGGAAACAAGGCGCGATACCACGCTTCGCCAGCGCCGTAGTGTTCGGACCAGAATTGCGGCTCCTTAAGCAGGGGCGGCTCGATGCGCGGATGGGCGCACAGGGATTTATAGAGGGCTGTCGTGCCCGCCTTGGCCTGGCCGATCATCAGGAATTGCGGCGGCTTTGATGGAATCTCTTCCGCGCCAGTGGTCCAGGCTGGCCCGTGGCGGCGCAACCAGTGCTGGGCGGCGGCTTGCCGGAACAGGTTTTGGGCCGCCTCGGGCCTACCGAGCAGGGTTTCCATCCAAGCCAGAAAGATAATGGCTTCCGCCGCCGTAGGCTGGCGCTCAACGATGACGCGGAGTGCCTGAGCACGAGCCTCGGTTGCCAACGGTGCGGTGAGCAAGTCCCAAGGGAAGGGAATCGACGCCAGAATCTCCGGCGAGGCAGTAGCGGCCGCTTGGATAATGGCGTCAACGGCTTCGTCCGCACGGTTTTGCCGCAGTAGGCAATGGAACAACGCATGGCGGGCGCCTCGGCAGTCGGGCGCCAATGCCAGGGCTGTTCGGAGGACTTTTTCCGCCTCTGCCAGGCAATCCTCGGCGAGCAGGCACTCGCCTAGTCCCCAGTAGGGCCAGTGAGCCTCCGGGGCGAGCCGCACGGCGAGCCGGAAATTCGGCTCGGCCGGGGCGGGGTCGCCACGGCGCAAGTGGGCCAGCCCGAGATGATGATGAAGGGACGCATGGCTGAATCGGCCCTGGGCCAGCGCCGCCTCGAAGTGCATGATGGCCCGGTCGTAATGTCCGGCTGAGGCGTGGGCCAACCCCGCCAGGGCATGGCACCCCGGGCCGATCACGGGGGTCGACGCCAGCCTTTCCAGCAGGCGCAATGCGTAACTAGCCTCCCATCCGCCCGCAGCGCCTCTTCGTTCGACATACTGGCGGAACTTCGAGGCTATCGGATAGCGTAGCCGAACCATTTAGAAGCCCTGGCCCTGGATGAATTGCCGTTCGTCGCGGGCGAGCAGGCAACCTAGGGTTTCGTCCGGGTCGGGGATGCGGGCTTGAATGGTCATGGGGATTCCCCGTTGAGATTTGCCAAAAAAAGTTGGAGTTCTTCTTGATGGCGCGCGAACCAGTCGCGGAGCCGCTGTTCAGTGGCGGGCGCCATCGGCGGATACCGGCCCTCGTTCACCCGCTTGGCATTCCCTGTCGCAAAGGGCGGCAGGTCGAGGAACGTGCAGACGCGGCGCAGGGTTCCCGGCAGGTCGCCCGCCAGTTCCGTGGTCCGCAGGATCAGCAGTTGCTCCCGTGGGAAGTGGGCCAGCCAGCGTTGCAGGTGGGGCAAGGCCGCGCTACCGAGCAGGTAGGAGAAGGCGCCCGGTCGCCATAGGCGGTCAAGCGCCTCGGTCTTCAGCGGACAGCAGGGGAAAAGCGCCAACTCTGTGTCCACGACCGCCTCCCAGGTCCGTTGTTCCAAACCGTGCCTGACATGCATCCAATAATGCGAATAGGCCCGCGCCACGGGATCGCGCAATATTAGTACCAGCTTGATGTTGGGCAGGGCATGGGCGATGCGCCGGGGCACGTCCGGGTGATAGAAGTAGGTGGCCGTGGCATCTCCCGTGATCCGCGCAGAGTCACGGGGCAGCGGCGGAAAATGGGCACGGTACCAGTCCGCGCCGACGGCGTAAAAACGCGACCAGAATTCCGGTTCCTTAATTAGGGGCGGAATGAAGCGCGGATGGTCGCACAGGTGGGTGTAGAGGGCCGTCGTGCCCGCCTTGGGCTGGCCGATGATCAGGAAGGACGGTGGCTTGGAGTCGGCGCTGTCTTTCCCCGCCGCCCGCGCCCGTTGGTAGAAGTCCGGCCAGCGCAACGCGGAGGCTTGGCGGAGCCGGGCGGTGGCCTGCTCGTGCCGACCTAGTAGAGCCTCCATCCGGGCAAGAAAGATTATGGCCTCATCCGCTTCTGGATGACGCTCGACAACCGCTTCCAGCGCTTGGACGCGATTGAGGGTTGCCAGCGAAACAGTGGTGAGCAGATACCAGGGAAAAGGGACCGGCAACGGTTTAAGTCCCGGTTCCACCGCAGCGGCGACGTCGATAAGGTGGTCGATGGCTTCGCCCGCACGATCCTGTCGGCACAGGGAGAATGCCAGTTGATGACGCCACCAGCGCTCGTCCGGCCTTAATTTCAGCCCTTTCCGCAAGACCTGTTCAGCCTCCGCCGGGCGGTCCAGGGCCAGCAGGCAATCGCCCAGCGCCCAGCAGGGCCAATGTTCGTTGGAGGCCAACGCCATGGCGCGCCGCAAGCATGGCTCGGCGCCAGCGGGATCTCCGGCCCGTAGGCGGGCGAGTCCCAGGCGGTGATGCACCGCCGCATCCCAGGACCGGCCCCGGGCAAGGGCCGTTTCGTAGTGTGCGATGGCTCGGTCGTAGCGTCCGGCGGCAGTTTGGAGGAGTCCTGCCAGAGCGTGGCCGTTCGCCCCTATCACCGGCAGTCTTGCCAGTGTCTCGAACAAACGCAGAGCGCCATTCGCGCGCCAGCCCCCGGCTTTCCCGACGGTTTCGGCCCAACGGGCCAAGGCAGCCCGGAGTTTTCCGATTAAGCGAAATCGTAAACCGGCCATCTAAGCATCCTGAATGAATCGCCGGATCGCCCCCGGCACGCTGGGAACGGCACCGAGCTGGATTTCGTAGGCGGGGATGCGCCGCACCATTTCCACCAGCGCCCGGAAAGCGTGCTGGGCGTTGCCCGGCAACTGAAACAGCGTGCTGGGCGCCAAGGCTTTAAACGCCAGCGCGGACGACGCCGGGACGATCCGGGTGTCCGCCTGGTCCACGATGCGCGGCACCAGGATGGCCTTCACCGGCATGTCAGGGATCAGCTTCTCCGGGAAATGCTCGTGCAGGAAGATCATCGCCTTCTCGCCCTCGTCCTCCTCGCTGTCGCTGACCCGGTCCAGATTGCTGACGCAGCCCCTGAGTTGCGGGAAGCGCTCGACATCGCTGAGGCGCTTGAGCTTGACCGTGTTGTAAAGGCTGTAAGCCTTGGACGCCACGGGGTCGATGGCGGTGTAATCGTCGCCGATAATGCCCAGTTCCGACAGCACGCAGGCCAGCGTGGTGGTGGACTTGCCGCTGCCGCCCTTGCCGGTCAGCAGGACGCCGCCCTCCGAAGAGCCAATCGCCGCCGCGTGGACGAAGTAGCGGCCTTGCCGGGCCAGCCACCAGTTGAGCAGCACGGTGAGCGGATAGCCTTTCTCGTAATAGGGGATCGAGTCGGCCTGTTCCACCCAATAAATCGCCCGGTCGCGGGCGGTGTCGAGGACGCTCAGGATATCCGGCCCCAAGTGGAACACCGAGCGGATGCGTTCGCCGTTCATGTTCTTGATTTCGCGGCGGCCCTCCAGATGCTCCCACCAGCGCAGCCGCAACAAATCGACGAAGCGCCCGGCCAGGAACGGCAGGGGCGTGCCGGTCGATTCCGAGTCGAACAGCTCGATGGTGAAATCGGGTTCCGCCGGGTCGGACACCTCGAGATGGGCGATGGCCGGGACGATGGCCGGCATCAAGGCCGCGCCAGCGAAACGCAGGCGCAGCTTGAACCCGGCGACGCGATAATCCCGCGCCACGACGCCCGCCCGGCCACCGGCGCGGGCGAAGCCCGCAGCCAGCGTGTCGAAGAAGGCGAGTTGGTCGGCCGCGTGGGCCGCGCTCATTTCACTTGCGGCCATCCGGCTTCCTCGTCGACTTCGTGGATGGGATCGACCAGCAGCAGGGCTTCCATGTCGGTGTATTTTTGCAGGACGGGTTCGGCGAAGGCCGGGGCGTCCGCCGCCGGTTCCGCGCTCTCGACGGCGGGACCGGCCTCGGCGGCGGTCACGCTGACCAGTTGTTCCGCGTGCAGCTGCTCCACAAAGCGCTGCACCGTGGCGGCGATGTTGTCGCGTTCTCCGGCAAAGCTCGCCGCCGCCTTGGCGACCAGGCTTTCCAGGCTTTGGCCGTCGCCGCCCAGCCAGTCCCAGACGCGGCCCCCCACGCCGTCGAAGCTGTAATAGGTGCCTTTGTCCAGGTTCACCACCACCACTTCGTTGTCGATGGTCTCGTGCATGATGTTCGGCAGGTCAGTGCGATAAATTTCGGGCATGGGTAATCTCCGGGGAAACACGCTCGGGTTGGGGTTTAGGGATTAATGGGGCGCGTCAGACGCCGGGCCACGATTGCGGCGCCGGTCCAAGGCCATTTTCAGCACCCGCAGCCGCTCGGATTGCTCGTGGGCATGGGTGAGGTTGAGGTTGGAACGGTGCAGGCGGCGCCGGTACAGGGTTTGTTCCAGCATGACCGTCTTGAGTCCGCGCTCACACAGCCGGGCGTACCAATCCATATCGACGCCGACCCGCAGCGCCGGGTCGAACGGACCCACGGCGTCGAACGCCGGGCGGCGGATCAGGAGGGCGCAGGCGATGGGCGCGGGCTGGATTTTCCCGGCCAGATGGCGGAGCCGGGCCGCGGCTTCGGCGTCGAGTTCGGGGCTGATGAATTGCTCGGCGTGGCCGTAGACCGCGTCGGTTTCCGGCGCATTCCGAAACGCCGCCATCTGCCATTGGAGCTTGTCCGGCAGCCACAGGTCGTCGGAATCGAGGAAGGCGACGAACTCGCCCGAGGAACGGGCCACCCCGTGATTGCGGGCCGCGCCGATGCCCTGGTTCTCCTGCCGGACATAAGTCAGCCGGCCGACGAAGGGCGCGAGGACTTGCGCGGTGGCGTCGGTCGAGCCGTCGTCGATGACGATGAGTTCCAGCGCGGGATAGGTCTGCGCGAAGGCGCTCTGGACGGCCTCGACGATGTAGTCGGCGCGGTTGTAACTGGGAATGATGACGCTGATGAGGGGGTTCGGCATGTCGGGCTGGATCGGGGGCTTATGATTTTTTTGAATAAACTCGGCGATCTGGCCAGCCCAGCGGGATGTCAGGCGTAACCAGCCCGCCCCACTTAATTAATAGGGTATCAGCCCTTCGAGTTATATCAAACTAAATGCGTCTCGCGAAAAAGAAGCGCAACGGCAGGGTTGCCGCCCACCACGACCAGTACTGCGATTGCGGGAGCGGTTGCCAGCGGGCGTACAACCAGTGGTTTTCTAAACCGTGGGGTGCCCGTGTAAGAATTATGCGGGCCTGTTCTGGATTGGTCACGGTGCGCATTTCTTGATGCGCGT
>NZ_JBTEKS010000153.1:0-9467 GCF_054333355.1 Methylomagnum sp.
GCGGGCGTTCTTGTGGAGACGGATCAGCATGGCGGAGCCTCAAGCCAGTGAATTGAATACCTCGCGGAGCAGGCTCCGCGCCTCGAAGAGAGCATAGCTTCTAACCGGAATATAATCACACGGGACCAAATAGCTAAGGAACAACTACTTCGGGGATATCCTCTGTAACGGCATCGGCATTACCCGTCTTTTGATACTGCTCCCGCCACTCCCCGTCTATATTTATTTCCGCCATGACCCGGCTTACCAAGCCACCTACGGAAATAATGCAACCATCCTCTGCTTTCGCTTTGGTAAGCAACCAATCACGATCATAATTTGTTTTCACGGCGTAACTCCTAAAAAACTGTTTTGTGGTAGCCTCGGCGAATAAATCTTAGCGGAAGGTTTCAACCCTCCCCCCACCGCCGATACAAAATCGGCAACAAAACCAAGGTCAACAACGTAGACGTACACAGCCCCCCCACACCCACCACCGCCAAAGGCCGCTGAATCTCCGACCCCGGCCCCGTCGCGAACAACAGCGGAATCAACCCGAACGCCGCAATCCCCGCCGTCATCAACACCGGACGCAAGCGCCGCATGGCCCCCGTCACCACCACCTCGTCCATCGGCATCCCCAAGGCGCGGAGTTGGTTGAAATAGCTCACCATCACCACGCCATTCAGCACCGCGATGCCCAGCAGCGAAATGAAGCCCACCGAGGCCGACACCGACAGATATTCCCCGGAAATCCACACCCCATACACCCCGCCGATCAAGGCCAGCGGCACATTCGCCAGCACCAGCCCCGCCTGCCGCACCGACCCAAAGGTCGAGAACAGCAGCAGGAAAATCAGCCCGATGGACAGCGGAATCACCACCGCCAGCCGGGCGGCGGCGCGTTGCTGGTTCTCGAACTGCCCACCCCACTGGATGGTGTAGCCGGTCGGCAGCGACACTTTCTCCGTCACGGCCTGTTTGGCTTCTTCGACGAAACCCACCAAATCCCGCCCCTCCACATTGCTGCGCACCGAGGTATAGCGCTGGCCGCGCTCACGGTTGACCGCCACCACGCCCTCGACCGGCTCGATTTTGGCGACGGCGGACAGCGGCACCCGCCGCCCATCCGGCAACGCGATTTGCAGCGTGGACATATTGGCCGGTTCGCCAGAACCCCGCAGCAACAGCGGCGTGCGGCGGACGCCTTCCTGGACGATACCCAGCTTCAAGCCCTCGATCTGCGCCCGCAAAGTGTCGGCCAGCGAATCCGAATCCAGCCCCAGCCGTCCCGCCGCCAGCCGGTCCACCTTCACCACCAGGTATTGCATTCCCTTGTTGCGGATGGTGAACACGTCGGACGCGCCGGGAATCTTCTTCATCACCCCGGCGATGGCTTCGGCCTTGGCGTTCAAGACCGACAATTCCGGGCCGTACAGCTTCACCGCCACGTCGCCGCGCACGCCGGTCAGCATCTCCGTCACCCGCATCTGGATGGGTTGGGTGAAGCCGTAGGCGATGCCGGGAACGGTGTCCAGCACCTTGCGGATTTCGTCGATCAACGCCTCCTTGCTTTTCATCCGCCATTCCTCCTGCGGCTTCAGCACCATGAAGGTGTCGGTTTCGTTGAGGCCCATCGGGTCCAGGCCGATTTCATCCGCGCCGACGCGGGCGGTGATGCGGGTCACTTCCGGGACGTGTTCCAGGATGGCCTTCTGAATTTCCTCGTCCAACCGCACCGACTGCTCCAGGGTGATGGACGGCAGCTTTTCCACCTGCACGATGATGTCGCCCTCGTCCATGGTGGGCATGAAGGTCTTGCCGATTTGGGTGTAGACGAATCCGGTGGACAGCAGCAGCAACCCGGCGCAGATGAACACGATGCGGCTATGATCCAGCGACCACAGCAGCGCCGGGCGGTACAGCGCCAGGAATTTCCGGGCCAGCCAGGGTTCCTCATGCTTAACCTTGGTCATCAGGAACGAGGCCAGCACCGGGATGACGACCAGCGAGAAAATCAGCGAGCCGGTCATGGCGAACACGTTGGTGAAGGCCACCGGCTTGAACAGCTTGCCTTCCAGCCCTTCCAGCGAGAACAGCGGCACGAACACGATGCCGATGATGATGGCCCCCGACACCACCGGCGCGGTGATTTCCCGCATGGCCCGGTAGATGATGTGCAGCCGGGGCAGCCGGTTGGCTTTGCCGTGTTCAGCGAGGTGGGAGGTGATGTTCTCGACGACGACGACCGCCGGGTCCACCAGTTTGCCGATGGCGATGGCGAGGCCACCCAAGCTCATCAGGTTGGCGGTCAGGCCGAATTGATGCATCAACAGGAAGGTGAACAGCGCCACCATGGGCAGGATGCAGGCCACGGTCAGCGCGGCGCGGAGGTCGCCCAGGAAGGCCAGCAGCAGGATCAGCACCAGCACCGTGGCTTCCACCAAGGCGTGGATGATGGTGTGGGTGGCCTTCTCCACCAGATGGGCGCGGTTGTAGAACACACTGATGTTCACGTCCTTGGGCAGGGCCGACTTGAGTTCTTCCAGCTTGGCCTCGATGCCCGCCACCACTTGCCGGGCGTTCGCTCCGCGCAGACTCAGCACCAAGCCCTCGACCACTTCGTCCTGGCCGTTCTGGCTCACCGCGCCGTAGCGGGTCAGCGCGCCCAGCCGCACCTCGGCCACATCGCCGATGGTGATGGGAATGCCGTTGCGCTGGACCACCACGATGGTCCGCACGTCGTCCAAATCGACGATGCGCCCCTCGGCCCGGACCAGCAGCGATTCCTCGCCCTGCACCAAGCGGCCCGCGCCGTCGTTGCGGTTGTTGGTCTTGAGAGCGGTCGTCAATTCGCCGATGGAGACGCCCCGCGCCGCCATCCGCATGTTGTCGGGGATGACCTCGAAACTCCGCACTTGTCCGCCCAGCGCGTTGACATCGGCCACGCCCGGCACGGTGCGGAGCGCGGGGCGGATCACCCAGTCGAGCAGGCTGCGCCGGTCGGCGAGGCTCAAGCCCTCGCCTTCCACGGTGAACATGAACATCTCGCCCAGCGGCGTGGTCATGGGAGCCATGCCGCCTTCCGCGTTGGATGGCAGATTGGCCCACGCGCCGTTGAGCCGCTCGGCGACTTGCTGCCGCGCCCAGTAGATGTCGGTGCCTTCCTCGAAGTCGATGGTGATGTCGGTGAGCGCGTACTTGGCGATGGAGCGCAGCATGGTCTGCTTGGGGATGCCGAGCATTTCCACTTCGATGGGCGCGGTGACGCGGGCTTCGACTTCCTCCGGGGTCATGCCGGGGACTTTGACGATGATCTTCACCTGGGTGGGCGAGACATCGGGGAAGGCGTCGATGGGGAGATTAATGGCGGCCAACCAGCCCGCGCCCGCCAGCAGCAGAGCGGCGAGGAGGGCGAAGACCCGTTGGGTGAGGGCGAATTGGATAATTGAGGAAATCATTTCGCGCCTCTTGCTCGTAGTCCCGCCCTCAGGCGGCTACTCGCTATATAAGAACCGCCTAAAGGCGGGACTACGAGCGCGTTGCCGTAGGCCGGGCATGTACTCATGCCCGACGCCATGGTTTCGTGCGAAATGTCGGGCATGGGAATACATGCCCGACCTACGCTGACTACGTTGACACGGGACGCAGAGCGGCCACGGATGCATTCCCACGCGGAGCGTGGGAACGATAAGGTTTGTTGTGTATTCAATGCTCGTGCCCCGCTGCTTCTTCCTCGCGCATCCCCACCCAGGCCGCCTTCAACGCCGCCACGCCCTGCACGGCCACGCTCTCGCCAGGATTCAAGCCCTCGTGAATCGTGACGTTGTAGGCCTCCTGCCCGGCCACCGCCACTTCCCGCGCCTCGAAGCCATCCGCTGATTTCACGAACACATAGCTTTTGCCCTCGAAGCTGAACACCGCCGCCACCGGCACCCGGAAAATGTGGTCGGTGCTGCGGTGCATGAGTTGCACGTTGAGGTGCATTCCGGGCCGCAACTCATCCGCGCCTTGTTCGACCACCGCCCGGACCAGGGCGCTCTGGCTTTGCGGATCGACGCTCTGACCGACCTCGATGATGCGGGCCGTGGCCTTGGGGCTTTCCACGTTCACCCGGTCGCTGAGCTTGATCTCGTGCAAGCGCTCCTGGGGCATGTCCACTTCCAGCCAAAGCTCGTCCAGCTTGCCGATGCGGAACAGCGGCGCCAGCGCGTCCACCCGCTGCCCGACCACCGCCATGCGCTCCAGCACCACGCCGTCGGTGGGGGCGTAGACCTCCAGCAGGCTGTCGATTTGATGGCTGGCCTTGAGCTTGTCCACGTCGCTGGAACTCATGCCCGAAGCCAACAGGGTTTGCTCCGCCGCCCGCATCGTGGCCTGGGCGCGGTCGAAGTCACTCTTGGTTTCCTGCCAGCGCAGGCGGGAAATCACGCCTTCCTTGAGCAAGGTCTCGTCGCGGTCCAGCTTCGCCTTTGCCACGCTGAACGCCGACCCGGCGTCGAGCAGGCTACGCTGCACATCCAATAAGGCGGTGCTGCGGATTTCGGCGAGGATTTGGCCCCTGGTCACATTCACGCCCAGGGGCACGTTGACGTGGGTCACGACGCCCGCTTGCAGGGCGCTGACCACGAATTCCTTGGCGGGCGGCAGCACCACCCGGCCCGGTGCCCGCGCCAAGGGCATCGCGGACACCGGCTCCGGCGCGGCGGTGCGGACGCCGATGTGCTTGATTTGTTCGGGGGTGAGGTGGAGGCTGGATTCTTGGGCGGGGGCTAGACCGGGAACGGCCAGCGCCAGCCAGAAAGCGATTGCGGGAGCGGCCCTCAGGCCGCGATTTAGCGTGCCACCCCAAGCGTGGGCTAAAGCCCACTCCCACAGTCCGCCGCGCAGAATCTCTTTCTTCATGGCGTCACCCCCACCACCTGGTTATAAACCGCCGTGTCCCGCTGAACCAGGATGGCCCGCTGCGCCGCGTCGCGGATGGCGGCCTGGGCGCTGGCCTGGATCTTCAGATAGTCAATGAGGGCAATCTCGCCGGTCTCGAAGGCCAGTCGGCTCATCTTGAGCTGGGTCTCGGCGATGTCCTTGCGGCGCTGGGCGATTTCCAGCGCCACCCGGTCCACTTCGAGATTGTGCAAGGCTTCGTGCAGCGCCCGCTCCAATTGCCGCCAAATGGTTTCCCGCTCGGCGATGCGCTCAGTCAGGGCGACGTTGGCTTGCGCCACGTAGGGAGAATTCCACGCCTCGCCGCCGATGGGCACCTGCAACACGATGTTGGTGCCGGTGTCGAAACGCTCGTTGCTGCGGCCCCGGCTGCTGTTGGTGCCGACCAGCAGGCTGGGCTGGTTGCCCTGCTTCGACAGCCGGGTGAATTCCACTTCCGCCTGCGCCCGCTCCACCAAAGCATTCGCTGCCGCCACCGCTGGATGCTGCTCGTCGAACTGCCGCAACGGGCTTTGCGATTCCTCGAAGGATTTAGGTGCCCGCGCCAGCCGGGTGAGGTTCTGATACGCCTTGCGGGCGTGCATGACTTCCGCCTCGGCTTGCACCAAAGCGGTTTTCTTTTCCAACTGATCGCTCTCCGCCAGCAACAAATCGGCGCGGGCCAGATCGCCCAGTTCGACGCGCCGCGCCACCACGGCGGTCAGCCTCTCGGCGACTTCATAAATTTGCCGGGCCAGTTCGTGGCGGTTCTCCACCAAGCGCAAATTCCACAAGGCGTCGCGCACCAACCCGGCCACCTCGTGGCGGAGCGCCCGTGCGTACAGGCCCGCGCTCTTTTGGGCTTCGTCCGCCACTCGCTGGCCGGCTTGTTTCTGATCCCACATCCAGAACGGCACCTGCACGCCGGATTGGACATCGTTGGCACCGCGATTGCCGGAGAACAGATCGTCGATCCATTGCAGGTAGAGCATCGGATAGCCGGCGATCCAACTGGCGCTGCGCTGTTCCAAGGCTTTCGCCTCGCTCTCGAAGGCGCTCACCAGGGCATTGCGGGGATACTTTTCAAGCGTGGCGTCAACCACTTGCTTAAGCGTCAGGCGCTCGTCGAAATTCAACTCGTCGTAATGCTCGACGAGCAGCGCCTCCGAGTGGGCGGACACGGCGAAAAACAGGCAGAACGCCCCCAGGATGCTGGGAAAAACCTTCATTTCATTATTCTCCACAAGGCCGCTCGGCAGCGCGGGGCGCGGGTCGGCTCAATGATTCGGCAAGATAAGACAGGACGACAAGCGGACGCCGAAACGACCAGAGGCAAACGCCCGCCAGTGGCTCGGAGTCAAGTCAAGCGCGGCGGCGGGGCGCGGGAATGGGGACGGAAATGAGGCAAGCGGAACAGCGGCTGAAGAGCGGCGGCGGCAACGACGCCACCAACCGGCGGCGCGGTGGCCGACAGCGGTCCCGGCGACGGGAAATGCGGTTGATTCTGGGAGTCGGGGATGAATTCAGCCGGGTCGGACGGATTCCATGTCCCCGCCTGCACCCCCACGATGACATCCAGGCCGTCGCGCGCAAGCCGGGCGGTGGCGTAGCCTTCCTCGCTGTCGACGAAAGCCTCCAAGCCCGGCAAATGCATAAACCCGCCGGTTTCCGCCCCGGTGTGCGCATGGACCCAGGGCGCGAGGAGTTGCATCAGTACCAACAGGAGGCAAAGGGCGAGACGCGGGGCGCGGGTCATGGCGTAGGGCGGGAAGCGGTTTGGAAGCGGTTCACTTCGAAGGCCCACAGTATAGTGCCGGGGATGGTGCGTGTAAAAAGCGGCGCACGGCCCCAGGCTCGTAGTCCCGCCTTCAGGCGGCGGGGCTTATTTGCCATCGGCCCCGTGATCCCGCCACAGCCGCCCGGCGATGATGGACCTAACCTATGGCTGTCCGAATCAATCAACCACCCAACCTTGGGAGTCTGTCATGTTTAAGCAATTCTCCATCTTCGCCCTACTGCTCTGCGCCTTCATCGGCGCGTCCGCCGAAGCCGCCACCTCGGTCAACGGCGTCTGGTCCGCCAGCAACGGCGACCTGCTGTTCTTGGTGAAGTCCACCAAGGGCATCGTCGTGGCCGTGGACATGAAGCCTGATAAAACCGTGCGCTATCTCTTCGAGGGTGCCATGAGCGGCGAGCATTTGTCCCTGCAAAACCGCGACGCCACCGCCAGCCTGGAAGCCGACGTGAGCGGCGACAGCCTGACCGGCAATCTGACTGAAGCCAGCGGGACCACCGACATCACCGCCAGCCACAGCTTTTACTACAAAGGCAGCGCCTATGACGGTTTCTGGCAATTGGACGGCACCACCAGCTATTACGTGTTCGCCACGCTGACCCTGGAAGGCGTCGCCACGGTCATCGTGCCGTACTTCACCGTGGTGGACCAACAGGTCACGGAATACAACCTATTCATGGGCACCCCGGCGAAAACCAACGACGACGGCACCGGCAACTTCGCGGGGGTTTCCCTGCTCGACACCACGGCGCTGAAACTCGGTTTCACCAGCAATAGCGCCGCCAATGTGAGCTTCATCAAAAACAAACAGACCACCAAGTTCACGGCCACCCGCAAATACGCCGTGACCAAGAAATCCGGGCAACCCTGAATTCGACGAATCCAGCGCGGCAGGGACGCCCGCGCATCGGCAGTGGGTGCGAAATCCCGCCTACTTTACCCGCCACGGTTTTTCCCGTAAGTTGCCGGAACCCGTTGACTTATCAAGCAGGATCAAACCATGAGCAATTTGCCGGACGATTTGAAATACGCGAGCAGCCACGAGTGGGCGAAACAGGAAGACGGGGGAATAGTACGGGTCGGGATTTCCGACTTCGCCCAGGAGCAATTGGGCGATGTGGTCTTCGTGGAACTGCCGGACGTGGGCCGCAAGGTGAAGGCGGGCGAGGCGGTGGCGGTGGTGGAATCGGTGAAGGCCGCGTCGGATATTTACAGCCCGGTGTCCGGGGAAATCGCCGCCGTCAATGAAGAACTGAACGACGCGCCCGAAGCCATCAACGAGGGTTCCTATGCGGCGTGGTTCTTCGCCGTGAAGGCGGACAATCTGGCCGAATTGGACAAGCTGCTGGACGCGGAAGGCTATCGGGAATCGGCGGGCATTGAATAAGCCGCATAGGAACACGCAACGACGGACTTGATATTCCTGGCCGTGTTGCTGTGCTACGTAACCCATCGCGCCGACCGGGATGGTGGGTTACGGCGCACAGCCAATTCAATATCAGCCACATGATTCATCGGATGTGCGCCTAACCCACCCTACGAAACTCACCACCCACCACTTTCCCCCCATGCCCTTCATTCCCCACACCGAAACCGATATTCGCGACATGCTGGCGGCGCTGGACGTGGCGTCGTTGGACGACCTATTCGACGAGATTCCCCCGGCGCTGCGTTGCGGCGAGTTGGCTATTCCGCCCGGACTCAAGGAAATGGACACCGCCAAGTTGATGGCGGCGCGGGCGCGGCAGAATCAACCGCTGCTGTGCTTCGCGGGCGGCGGCGCCTACGAGCATCACATTCCGGCGGCGGTGTGGGCGGTGGCGAGTCGGGGCGAATTCTACAGTGCCTACACGCCTTACCAGCCGGAAGCCAGCCAAGGCACGCTGCAAGTGCTGTATGAATATCAGACCATGCTGGCGAGCCTGACGGGTATGGACGTGGCGAACGCCTCGCTGTACGACGGCGCGTCGGGGCTGGCGGAGGCGGTGTTGATGGCGGTGCGGGTCAACCGTAAATCGCAATCGCGCCGGGTGTTGATGCCACGCACCGTGCCGCCCGCGTATCGGCGGGTGGTGGAAACCATCGTCGGGGCGCAGCAGTTGGATTTGGTGGAATTGCCGTTCGACCTCAAAACCGGTTGCACCGAGTTGGCGGCGTTGGATGCCTACACGGGCAGCGACATTGCCGCGTTGGTGATTCCGCAGCCCAATTTCTTCGGCCTATTGGAGCCGGTGGACGCGCTGACCGATTGGGCCAAGGCCAATGGCGCGGCGGCGGTGGCGCTGGTCAATCCCATCGCGCTGGGCTTGCTCAAGCCGCCGGGCGAGTGGGGGCAAACCGGCGTGGACATCGTGTGCGGTAACGGCCAGCCGTTGGGGGTGCCGTTGTCCGGGGGCGGGCCGTATTTCGGCTTTCTGTGTTGCCGGAAGGAGTGGGTCCACCAGATGCCGGGGCGTCTCGCGGGCCGCACGGTGGATATGGACGGCAAGCCCGGTTTCACGCTCACCTTGCAAGCCCGCGAGCAGCACATCCGCCGGGGCCGGGCCACGTCGAATATCTGCACCAATCAGGGTTTGATGGTGACGGCGGCGACGATTTACATGGCCTTGCTGGGGCCGGAGGGTTTGCGGCGGGTGGCGTTGGCCTGTCATGCCAATACGGGGTTATTGATGGCGCGGCTGGCGGCGATTGAGGGCGTGGAGCGGGTATTCGAGGGGCCGTTTTTCCATGAGTCGGTGTATCGGACGCCGATTCCGGCGGGGGAGCTGCT
>NZ_JBTEKS010000154.1:0-9438 GCF_054333355.1 Methylomagnum sp.
GGGCTTCAGCCCGCGATGAATGACCGACTGATCGCGGGCTGAAGCCCGCTCCCACGGCAACATTACTCGACGCCAACCTCTTCCGCCATCGTCTGGCACATTTCCGCGCAGCTCCGGCAGGCGGCGGCGCAGTTCTGCATCTTCCCGTCGTCCTCGAAGCTATCGCAAGCGTCGGCGCATTCCGCGCAAATCTCCGCGCACACCTCACAAGTCATCGGATGCAGGTCCGACCCGCGCAGCATGAAGTTGGCGCTGGTCTGGCAGATTTCGGCGCAATCCAGTAGCAACCGAAGATGGTCTGAATCGGCATGTTTATCGCCTTTATCCAGGCAATAAGCCATCGTTTCCACACAGGCGCGATGACAGTCCAGACATTCTTGAATACAGGATTGCATTTGCTCGTTCATGAGATAAGTCTCCATGGTGGACATTAAGTACCTTCAAAAACCCGCCAGACGGGATTATTGAAACAGAATGAAGGCCGGGCGCTTTTTTTAAAATAAGTACGAGTACGCAGAAAGGCGAGGGCGGGGACTGGCGTTGCCGGTGGAGTATATTCGGGCGGGGTAAGGGTTGATGGGATAAGGGGTATTACGGATAGGCAGAAAAAAGTCCGAACCATGCCTAAACGCTCGGCTCTAACCCTGCTAAGACAGGCTGTTTCCCTGCCGGAACCGTTTTCACTGAGGACTTTCGGAAGGAACCGCCGTCGGAACCCTACGGGGGACGGAGCCACCGTTTCCGGTGGTTTTTAAAATCAAGGAGGTGTGTTATGACACAGGTGCAGGCATTCGCACGGGTATTCGGAATCATCTACGTCATCGTCGGCATTATGGGATTTTTGCCGGGATTGGTCTCGCCCTTGGTGGATACCACGGGGCTGGCCGTGGCCACGGGTTATGGCCGATTGCTGGGGATATTCCCGGTTAATTTGGTGCATAACATTGTGCATATCGGCGTGGGTATCTGGGGGATTATGGCCGCCCGGAGTTTCATGATGTCGGTGGGATTCGCCAAGGTCAACGCGATACTGTTTGGCATCTTGACCCTGCTGGGCATTATCCCGGCCACCAACATGCTATTCGGTCTGGCCCCGCTGTACGGCAGCGATGTGGTGATTCACGCGGCAACCGCCGCCGTGGCCGCCTATTTTGGCTTTGCCGCCCCGGCCCATCAGGGGGAAACCCACGCGCCGACTTTCTGACGCAATAGTCCGCCATAAGCGGCGAAACGGCCCGCCTCCAGCCAGTTCTGGGGGCGGGTTATTTCGTGTTGGATTTGGAAAAATGAAGCCGCCATCTCCGCGACTCGAAGCGGGAAGAGAAAGAACAACAGTCAGTGCGTGAAATCGGAGGGACCAGAACAGGCGGGGCTAGAAATGAATATGGTAATTGCCGCCGCCAGGGTTCGCTTTGTCGTATTCCGCCAGGAGGCTGCTTTTCAGAAGGCGGAACGCGGTTTTCTCGGTGTACCAGTGCCCCGAGGAGGGGTCTTGCCATTCAATCCGGTAAGAAACGTCCCGGCGCTGCTTCCGGCGTTTCCAGCCATATCCTTTGAGCGCCAGGACGGTGAGTTGGCGTCTTAACAGAATTCCGAATGATGTTTGCATGGTCGTGACCTCGATCTGAAAATGACAAAGCTCGGCGACGTTGAGCCAGTATTTCCTGGCGGCGGGTTCCCCTGTGAAGTTTGACAAACTCAGCAGTCATTAAGCACATAATGGGCCATAAGGATTGACGCTTAGGATTGCTGGGGTAAGGGGTGCCTGGTGATGGGCGGTGGGGGCCAGGTTTGGGGTTGAGTCCGCACCAAAATCGGTGAGATACCGCACAGCGGGGGCGCGGAAGCGTGGCCCTAAGGTATAGGTATGGGGAGGTGTGTTATGGCAAGCGAGTTTTTCAGGGCGAAACCCAGGCTACAGGACCGGCGGCTGGTGCTGGAGTCCAAGGCTTACTTTGGCGTAAACATCCCCAAAGCAAGCCTTGGATTCCAGAACCCGTGGCGGCGCGAGCGCTTTTGTGCAAGTTTTAGCGGAGGGTGCCGAGTGTGTCCGTGGCGGGACAATTACCCGTGTCCGAGATATCCGGCGCGGGCATTTGGAACTTGAATATTAGTAGGTTCTAATTCTATTAAGGGATTGATTTTAAACAACAATTTTGGAACAGCTAATCCCATTCGCCGCCAAGGTAAAAAAGTGTGGACACTAAATTTTTTTTCATTAGACTGTGCCCAGCTTTAGGGATGAAGCGCACTTTTAAGAGTCGTCAAAGAGGAGGAAGGCCCGATTCGGGCTTTAAAAACAACAATAAAGCACTGCTTAATGGACCGCACCCGACCGTTTTGGTGGATGGGTCCAATGCCAAAAATAACAAAAAAATCGGCCCGCTGATGCGGGCATTTTTTTGCCTGAACGAAAGACAAAAAAAAGCGACCACGAGGGTCGCCAAGAGGAGGAGAACTTTTGGCCCGGCACACCCGAGGGACTAAAAGCGGCTTGCCTGAAAGTTCTGTCGAGGTTACGCATAAATTGTACACGGCTATTACCCTTCCTTTTATCAGACATTCTTATAGAAGACATACCCGCTCGATTATCTTCAAGCCAAAACTCATTGGCCGTTCAATAGGATAAATTCGCCTTCTTCAGACGGCCCGTCAATCCAGATGGGCAAGCAGCCGTCAAGCCTTGATTGATCCGTATTGATACGCCACTCGGACCAGTCCCGCCGTGTTGTCCACCGTCAGCTCGTCCTTGATCTAGGAAACGGTCTTGAAGCTCCGCCCCAATTCCTCGCGCCAGCTTGGGGACCAGCGGGAAGGGGCAAGCGCCAAGCCAAAAAAAGGCGACCTCGAATGATGAGGTCGCCCAAGTCTTGGGGGGTTGTTAGTCGCGGCTGGGAACCACGGAAGCCCGTGGTCCCAGACTTTCCGGTTAGTGCAGGTCGGCGGTCTTGCCAATCGGGCCAACTTCGCGGGGCCGGGAGGGGCTGCCGCTGTCGGAACCAGTGGGCCCGGCGCTCGGCGGTTTGCTGTCCCAGTTCTCCGGGGCACCGGGCACTCTGCCGTTCATGATGTCGTCGATCTGATGACGGTCGATGGTCTCGTAGGTCATCAAGGCTTCCGCCATCATATGCAACTGGTCCAAGTGTTCGCGCAGAATCCGTTCGGAGCGCTCGTAGTTGCGGTCGATCACCGAGCGGATTTCCTCGTCAATGAGGTGGGCGGTCTCCTCGGACACCGACTTGTGCTGGGTGACCGAGCGGCCCAGGAACACTTCGCCTTCTTCCTCGCTATAAGCTAGCGGGCCGAGCCGTTCCGACAGACCCCAACGGGTGACCATGTTGCGGGCCAAGCCGGTGGCGCGTTCGATGTCGTTCGAGGCACCCGTCGTCACCTTCTCCTTGCCGAAGATGATTTCCTCGGCGATGCGGCCACCGAACAAGCTGGAAATCTGGCTTTCCAACTTCTGCTTGCTGGCGCTGTACTGGTCCCGTTCCGGCAGGAACATGGTGATGCCCAGCGCCCGGCCACGGGGGATGATGCTGACCTTGTAGACCGGGTCATGTTCCGGCACGACCCGACCGACGATGGCGTGACCGGCTTCGTGATAGGCGGTGAGCAGCTTTTCTTCCTCGCTCATGACCGCCGACTTGCGCTCGGCGCCCATCAGGATTTTGTCCTTGGCCTTTTCGAAGTCCAACATTTCGACCAGCTTCTTGTTGGTGCGGGCCGCGAACAGAGCCGCTTCGTTGACCAGGTTCGCCAAATCCGCGCCGGAGAAGCCGGGCGTGCCACGGGCCAGCCATTCCACTTCGACGTTGTTGGAGATCGGCACCTTCTTCATGTGGACTTTCAGAATCTGCTGGCGACCGCGCACGTCGGGCAGGCCCACGGTGATCTGACGGTCGAAGCGGCCCGGACGGAGCAGGGCTTTGTCCAGTACGTCGGGGCGGTTGGTGGCGGCGATGATGATGATGCCTTCGTTGCCACTGAAACCGTCCATCTCCACCAGCAATTGGTTGAGGGTCTGTTCGCGCTCGTCATGTCCGCCGCCGAGACCGGCGCCGCGCTGACGGCCCACCGCGTCGATTTCGTCGATGAATATGATGCAGGGGCAGCGCTTCTTGGCTTCCTCGAACATGTCGCGGACCCGGGAAGCGCCCACGCCGACGAACATTTCCACGAAGTCGGAGCCGGAAATCGAGAAGAACGGCACCTTGGCTTCGCCCGCGATGGCGCGAGCCAAAAGGGTCTTACCTGTGCCGGGCGGTCCCACCATCAGGGCGCCACGGGGAATCTGTCCGCCTAACTTCTGGAATTTGCTGGGGTCTTTCAGGAAGTCGACCATTTCCTGCACGTCTTCCTTGGCTTCGTCGCAGCCCGCCACGTCGGCGAAGCTGACCTTGACCTTGTCTTCCTCGATCAAGCGCGCCCGGCTCTTGCCGAACGACATGGCGCCGCCGCCCGCGCCGCCCTGCATCCGCCGCATGAAGTACACCCAAACGCCGATCATCAGCAGCATGGGGAAGGCCGACATGAACAACTGCATCAGCAGGGAAGGGCGGTCCGGCGGCGTGACTTTAATATCGACGTTGTACTTGAGCAGGTCGTCGATTAGGTGGGTGTCGCCGGGATTGTAAGTGGTGAAGCGGTCGCCATCGGTCATCATGCCGGTGATGACGGGGCCATCCATGCTCACCTGCTTAATGTTGCCCTGGTTGATCGCCTGGATGAAGTTGGAATAGGAAATCGAGTTGTCGGTTTTGGAGCGAGCGCCGAAATTGTTGAATATCGACATCAGAACAACGGCGATGACGACCCATAACAGGACGTTTTTGGCCATGTCTTTCATGGAGCCTCCTAAGGTTGGTAGGGCGGAAGGCCGTTGTTCGGCATCCCGGAATTATGTCGGACTCGTTTGGTTGTTATTAATGTCCAGGCAATGCCAAGTGCCGGGAGCGAAAATAATCTGTCTGTTCAGTCGGTGTCTACACTAACATATGAACAATGTGGGTTGTCAACCCGTTGTCATGGACAAAAGTTTTTCGTAGCATCGTTAGCGGTCGGCAATTTTAAATATGCAAGTTCAAGGCCCATGGCGACAAATACCCTAGATGAACCCACCTTTGGCATCGGCACCGTGGTCCGCATGACAGGTATCCCCATGGATACCTTGCGGGTCTAAGGGTGCCGTTACAACACCGTAACGCCACGCCGCACACCGTATAACCATCGCTATTACACCCACAAGGATGTGGCCCGTCTGACGCTCATCCGGCGATTGGTCGAAGGCGGACGCGCCATCGGCGGCGTGGCATAACTATCAGATGAGGCTTTGCGGGAAAGATTGCAAGCCCAGGCCGAATTACACGCCACAAATCCCATTCAGTTGGCCGAACCCGGGCTGAGTATCCGCCTTCTAGTTTACGGTGATTTCCTACCGTTTTCCTTGGACACTGAAATAGAAAAAATGTTTCCGATAAACATTATCGGCAAGCATCCTATTTTTGCCGACTTTGAACGAGACGCCTTGGCGCTGAAACCGGATGTCCTGGCGGCGGAATTCCCGGCCCTGCGCTCGGATTCTGCGGCCCGGGTGCGCGATTTGGCGCAGCGGGCCGGGGCCAAGTGGGCGGTGGTGGTTTATGGCGTGACGGTAAAATCAGTGTTGGAGCGGCTCAACCGGCCAGGGCAATCGCGCTATGCGCAAAAAAAGCTTGTGTCTCCTCTCCCGCTGGGGAGAGGGAGAAAACGGGGAACACCTAATATATAGTGCGATTGCCCCAACGGCGCGGGTCATCTGCTTGCTTTGGCTGCCGCCTGCCAAGCCTCCTCCAAGCGCTTCGCCGAAACCGGATAAGGCGTCTTCAACTGCTGCGCGAACAGCGACACCCGATACTCCTCCATCATCCACCGGAACCCATCCCGCTCCGGCGCAATCCGCCCATTCGCCGCCTTCACCGCTTTCCAGTATTTCTCCGCAAACGGCTCCACTTCCTTGAACTGCTTCAAATCCTTGAGCGGGTCTTGGGCGGATTTTTCCAGCCGGTTCAGCACCGCCTTGAGATAGCGGGGCATTTCCCGGATTTGCAGATAAGGCGTGCTGGTCCAGAACCCCGCGTAAATCATCAGCGCCAATTGCGCCTGCATATCCGCTTTAGCGGGTGCCACGCGGCAGGCTTTCAGCTTGGTTTGCGCCTCGCCGTACAGGGTGAGCAAGCTTTGCGCGGTCTTCGCCATGTCTTCGGCTTTCGTCACCAACTCCGTGCGGTGCGCCTGAATGCGCCCCGTGAACGCGGCGGCGCTGCGGATGTCCGGCTGGCCTTCCAAGTACAACGCGCCCATTACCCGATCCAGCAAGTCTTCCCGCAATTCCCGGCCCGGTTTCAGGTCGGGATAGAGGAACGGATGGGCGGGCAGTTGCTTATAAATCAACTCGGCCTGGGTGTTCACCGCCAGATTCTTCTTGAGGTACTTCAACTCCTTGGCCAGCACCAGCCGGAACAGCCGGGCCAGCCCGAGTTCCTGTTGGCGGGCGGCTTCCTCCGGGGTTTCGAACACCCGCACGCCCACGGTCTCGCCCTCGTCCACCACCGCCGGGAAGCCGTAGACCTTCTGGCCGTCGTGTTCCCCGTCGAAGCATTCCGGCAAATCGCCGAAGCTCCAGTCCTTCAGTCCCGTATATAAATAAGCCTGCCTGGCCAACTGCTGGAAGTTCTTCCCGGCGTCGGCGGAATGGCGTTTTTTCAACTCGTCCAAATCACGGGAGCGGTCCACCACGGCGTTGAATTCGTCCACCACCGCGAAATTCATCCGCAGATGCACCGGCATCACGTCTTCCCGGAAGGCATCCTGCGACAAGGCAATCCCGCCGGTTTTCTTGAGCGCCGAGGCCAGTTGTCCGTACAGCGAACCGCGCCCCACATCCAGCATGGGCATGACCCGTTCGGCGTGGTCCGGCACCGGCACGAAGTGGATGCGGTAGGTCTTGGGCAGCGACTTGATGAGGGCGACCACCTTCTCCTTGAGCAAGCCCGGCACCAGCCAGCGGAACGGCGTGGGGTCCAGTTGGTTGAGCAGATGCAGCGGGATGATGGCGGTCACGCCGTCCTCTTCGTGGCCCGGCTCGAAGCGGTATTCCAGCGGGAAGCGCAGCGGCCCGGCCTGGATGTGGTCGGGGAAGTTCTTCACATCCAGCGAGGCGTCTTCCTTGGCGGTGATGTCGGCGCGGGTCAGCTTCAAAATATTCGGCTGGCGGACCTCCGCCGCCTTGCGCCAGCGTTCAAAGGTGACGCCGTTCACCACGTCCTCTGGGATGCGCTCGTCGAACCAGCGATAGAGCCAAGCGTCGTCCACCAGCAAATCCGCCCGGCGGCCCTTCTGTTGCAGGTATTCCGCCTCTTCCAGCAGCTTGAGGTTGTGCAGGAAGAACGACGCCTTGCTGTCGTAATCCATCAGCACCAGGGCGTGGCGGATGAACATTTCCCGCGCTTCCTTGGGGTTGATGCGCTCGAAGGGAATCTTCCGCCCGGCCTGGATGACCAGCCCGAACAGCATCGTCCGCTCATGCACCGCCACCCGCGCCGCCTTGCGCTCCCAGTGCGGGTCGTAGTGCTGGAACTTGACGATGTGCGCCCCGACGGTCTCGATCCATTCCGGGTCGATCTTCGCCACGGTGCGGGCGTAGACCTTGGTCGTCTCCACCTGCTCGGCGGACATCATCCATTTCGGCTTGGTCTTGAACTGGAACGAGCCGGGATGGATGAACAGCTTCGCCCCCCGCGCCCCGAGATATTCGGCCTGCTCCTGCTTCAAGCTGACGTTGGACAAGAGGCCGGACAGCAGCGCCCGGTGGATTTCGCCGTATTCGCCCGGCGCGAGGTTCAGCTTCAATTCCAGTTCGCCCTTCACCACGTCCATGATCTGGCTATGGATGTCGTGCCATTCGTTCATCCGCACATAGGACAAGAAATTGTCCCGGCAATGCTGGCGCAGCTTGGCTTTCGACAGGTGCTTCTTGTGTTCCTCGTAGTCCTTCCACAGGTTCAGGAAGGCCAGGAAATCCGAGTTCTCGTCGCGGAACCGCCAGTGCTTCTGGTCGGCATACAAAGCTTGATCCGCCGGACGCTCGCGGGGATCGGGCACGCTCAGGGCGGCGACGATGATGGCGATTTCGGTCAGGCAATGCTCGTCGGCCCCGGCCAGCAGGATGCGCCCGAGCTTGGGGTCCACCGGCAGCTTGGCGAGTTTGCGGCCAATCTCGGTGATGTGGCCGCGCTCGTCCAAGGCGTTGACCTCCTGCAAGGTGCGGAGTCCATCGCGGATCAAGCGTTCGTCCGGCGGTTCGACGAAGGGGAAGCGGGAAATGTCGCCCAGCTTGAGGGCGTGCATTTGCAGGATGACCGCCGCGAGGTTGGTGCGGAGGATTTCCGGATCGGTGAACTCGGCGCGGTTGAGGTAATCCTGTTCCGAGTACAGCCGAATGGCGATGCCCGGCCCGACACGCCCGCAGCGGCCCGAGCGCTGGTTGGCGGAAGCGCGGGAGACTTTCTCGATGGGCAGGCGTTGCAGCTTGCTGCGGTGGCTGTAGCGGCTGATGCGGGCGTAGCCGGTGTCGATGACCGAGCGGATGCCGGGCACGGTGAGGGAGGTTTCCGCGACGTTGGTCGCCAGCACGATGCGGCGCTGGCCGGTGGGTTTGAACACCCGTTCCTGTTCCGACTGGGACAGGCGCGAGTACAGCGGCAGGATTTCGCATTTGGACGGATGGCGCTTGCGTAGCGATTCGGTGGTTTCGCGGATTTCCCGTTCGCCCGACAGGAAAATCAGGATGTCGCCGGGCATTTCCCGCCACAACTCGTCCACGGCGTTGAGGATGGCGGTCTGTTCGGCCTTGTCGGTCTCGTCGCCTTCCTCGATGTCCACCGGGCGGTAGCGCACGTCCACCGGGTAGGTGCGGCCCGACACGTTGATGATGGGCGCGTCGTTGAAGTGCCGGGAGAAGCGTACCGGGTCGATGGTGGCGGAGGTGATGATGAGCTTGAAATCCGGGCGGCGCGGCGCAAGAGCACCAATAGCGTCAGGCCGACAGGCAGGTTGACCAGGAAGACCAGTCTCCAGTCGATGAGCATCGCCAGTCCGCCGATGAGAGGTCCCGACGACGAAGCCACAGCTCCGCCCATGGCCCAGGCTCCGACGGCGCGAGCGCGTCGGCCTGGGTCGTCGTAGGCCTGACGGATCAAGGCCAGGGACGCCGGCATCATCAGGGCGGCGGCAGCGCCCTGGACCAGGCGTGCCACCACGAGGGCGCCGAGCGAAGGGGCCAGTCCACATGCCAAGGACGAGACAATGAACAGGATGGCGCCGTAGGCGATTGCGTGTCGGGCGCCGATGCGGTCCGAGACGCCACCCGAGGTCAGCAGGAACGCGGCGAACATGAGG
>NZ_JBTEKS010000155.1:0-9373 GCF_054333355.1 Methylomagnum sp.
CTCGTACAGCACCAGCGCCACCGCGTTGGACAGGTTGAGGCTGCGGCTCTCCGGCCGCATGGGGATGATGAGCCGTTGTGGTTCGGGGATGGATTCGAGAAGGGAAACAGGCAGGCCCCGGGTTTCGGGGCCAAACAGGAAGGCGTCGCCCGGCTCAAACCGGACATCCGCATAGCAGCGCTGGGCCTTGGTGGTCAAGGCGAACAGCCGGGAAGGTTGCACCGTCGCGAGGAACGCCGCGAAATTGGCGTGTTCCCGTAGGCTCGCGAACTCCCGGTAATCCAGTCCCGCCCGGCGCAGCCTGGCGTCGTCCAGCGCGAAGCCGAGCGGGTGGATCAAATGCAATGCCGCGCCGCTGTTGGCGCAGAGCCGGATGATGTTGCCCGTGTTGGGCGGAATCTCCGGCTCGTACAGGACGACGTGGAACAAGTGGGAATCAGCCCGCCGCCGCCGGGACCACTGGCTGCATTTTCCAAATGTCGCGGTTGTACTCCAGGATGGTGCGGTCGGAGGAGAACTTGCCGCTGGCGGCGGTGTTCAGGATGCTCATCCGGGTCCAGTTGTCCTGGTCGCGGTAAGCCGCCGCCGCCTGCTTCTGCGCTTCCACATAGGCCGCGAAATCCGCCGCCGTCATCCACGGATCCCAGGAACCCCAGACCGACTGAATGATGGGGTCGAAGATGCCCGGCTCGCACTGGTTGAAGTGGCCGGATTCCAACAGGTGCATCACCCGGCGCAGGTCTTCGTTGCCGTCGATGATGGCGTTCGGATCGTAATTCGGGCGGGCGGCCTCCACCTCTTCCGCCGTGAGGCCGAACAGGAAGAAGTTCTCCGCGCCCACCTCCTCGCGGATTTCGATGTTGGCGCCGTCCAAGGTGCCGATGGTCAGGGCGCCGTTCAACATGAACTTCATGTTGCCGGTGCCGGACGCCTCCTTGCCCGCCGTGGAAATCTGCTCGGACAAATCGGTGCCGGGGCAGATGACCTCCATGGCCGTGACCCGGTAGTTGGGGATGAACACCACCTTCAGCATGTCGCCCACCGACGGGTCGTTGTTGACCACGTTGGCGACGTTGTTGACGAGCTTGATGATGCGCTTCGCCATGAAATAGCCCGGCGCCGCCTTGCCGCCGAAGATGGCGACGCGGGGGGTCCAGTTGGCGGTGTCGCCGCGCTTGATGCGGTCGTACAGGTGGATGACGTGCAACACGTTGAGCAACTGGCGCTTGTACTCGTGGATGCGCTTGACCTGGACATCGAACAGCGCGTCCGGGCTGATCTTGAGTCCGAGTTCGGCCTCCACGTAGTCCGCCAGCCGCCGCTTGTTGGCCTGCTTGATGGCCTGCCAGCGCTTGCGGAACTTGGCGGCGCCGGCGTGCTTCGCCAGCTTGCTCAACTGGCTGAGTTCGGTGATCCAGCCGTCGCCGATGGTCTCGGTGATGAGGGTGGACAGTTCCGGGTTGCAGTTGGCCAGCCAGCGGCGCGGGGTGATGCCGTTGGTCTTGTTGTTGAACTTGTGCGGCCACAGCTCGTGGAAGTCGCGGAACAAGCCCTGCATCAAGAGGGCCGAGTGTAGCGCCGCCACGCCGTTGACCGAGAAGCTGCCGACGATGGCGAGGTAGGCCATCCGCACCTGCTGCTCCCAGCCCTCCTCGATCAGGGACATGCGGGCCAGCCGGTCCAAATCGCCCGGCCAGCGGTTGGCGACTTCGGCCAGGAAGCGGGCGTTGATCTCGAAGATGATTTCCAACAGCCTCGGCACCAATTGGCGGAACAGCCGCACCGGCCATTTCTCCAACGCTTCCGGCAGCAGGGTGTGGTTGGTGTAGGCCATGGTGCGGGAAGTGATGCTCCAGGCCTCGTCCCACTCCATGCCGTGTTCGTCGATCAGCAAGCGCATCAACTCCGCCACTGCGATGCTGGGGTGGGTGTCGTTGAGCTGGAAGCAGTTCTTCTCGGCGAACTGGCTGAAATCCTCGCCGTGCATCAACACCCAGCGGCGGAGGACATCTTGCAGGCTGGCGGAGGCCAGGAAATACTGCTGGCGGAGCCTAAGTTCCTTGCCGTTCTCGCTGGTGTCGTTGGGGTACAGCACCATGGTGATGTTTTCGGCTTGGTTCTTGGCCCGCACCGCTTCGGTGTAGTCGCCCGCGTTGAACTCGTTCAGGCCGAATTCGTCGGTCGCCGCCGCCTTCCACAACCGCAGGGTGTTCACCGTGCCGTTCTGGTAGCCAGGAATCGGCACGTCGTAGGGCACTGCCAGCACGTCTTGGGTCTCCACCCAACGGCTGCGGCCATTCTCGCCGTAATTGTCGGTGTGTCCGCCGAACTTGATGCGCACGGTCATTTCCGGGCGTTCCAGTTCCCAGACGTTGCCATTGCGCAGCCAATGGTCCGGCTCTTCCACTTGATTGCCGTCCTCGACCTTCTGGCGGAACATGCCGTATTCGTAGCGGATGCCGTAGCCCATCACCGGCAGTTGCAGGGTGGCGCAGCTATCCACGAAGCAGGCCGCGAGTCGGCCCAGGCCACCGTTGCCTAACCCCGCGTCGTGTTCGCTGTCGGCCAGTTCCTCTTGGACCAGGCCGAGTTCGTGCAGCGCCTTGTTGGTCTCGTCGGTGATGCCGAGGTTGAGCATGGCGTTGCTCAGGGCGCGGCCCATCAGGAATTCCAGGGACAGGTAATAGGCCCGCTTGCAGTCCGTTTCCAAATAGGCGTGGATGGTGTTCTTCCAGCGCTCCATCAAACGGTCATGCACCGCCAGGGCCAGGGCGGTGTAGGTGTAGTGCAGGGATCTACTGGATTTGTAGCGTCCGAGGGTGTAGTTGAAATGGCGGCGGATATCCAGGGCTAGGTCGTTGGCTTTCATACCTTGAGGCGGCATTTCGCTTAGCAGGAGGGAAGGATTGCTCTTTTTTAGAGTTCGGGTCGGCATGGTTGAGTCCGATAAAGTGAGTGGGCTGTTGGATTCCGCTCCCGGCGCTCCGGGCCATGGAATGGCCGAGCGCGTTCCCATCCTCGGACGCCGAAGCGCCCCCGGAACGATGAAACGTGTGACGGTATTATTGCACTAAAGGAAATAGAGTTCAGTGCTGCGCCAGGAATTGCCGAATTAACCGAAATCAAAAATACCCGCGCTTGGCGTAAGGGATAGGGGCGGCGCAAGTTCGATGGGGACAAGCGGATGTGTTCGTCGGTGCCCCACAAGCGGGGTGGCGGGGGGAAGTCCCGTAGGTCGGGCATGTACTCATGCCCGACGCCATCGCTACCCGGCTTATTCCCCCCGTTCCACCAATTCCCGCACCTTCCGCGCTATCGCCCGCCGCGAAATCCCCATCAAATCCAACAATTCCTCCGGCGTCCCCGAACGGGGCCACCCCGTCACGCCCAGCCGGTGAACCGGCGCGTGGCCATTGACGGCGACATCCACCGCGTCACCCAGCCCGCCATCCGCCCAATGATCCTCGACCACCAACAGGGCGCTGGTTTCCAGGGCGGCGCGGCGCAGGGTCTCCGCGTCCAGCGGCTTGACCGAGTAGGCGTCGATCACCCGCACCGCCACCCCGTCCTTTTCCAGCGCATCCGCCGCCGCCAACGCCTCGTGGAGCGTGATGCCAGCGGCCACCACGGCGCATAAATCCCGGCCAGATTCCCGCAAGGTTTTGCTGCCGCCCACCGGGAACGCCTCGTCGTTGGCGTAGATGACCGGCGTCCCGGCGCGGGTGGTCCGCACATACACGATGCCCGGCGTGGTCAGCGCGGCGGCGGTCAAGCGGGCGGCGCTCACGGCGTCGCAGGGGTAAAGGACCGTGGTGTTGGGCAGGGCGCGGAACATCGCCAAATCTTCCAGCCCCATTTGCGAGGGGCCATCCTCGCCGATGGAGACGCCCGCGTGGCTGCCGCAGAACACCAGATGGGGCGGCTGGCTATGAGCGGCCATGCGGATGAAGTCGTAGGCCCGGCTGAGGAAGGCGGCGAAGGTCGCAAACACCGGAATCTTCCCGCACACGGCCAGCCCCAGCGCCGTGCCCGCCAGGTTTTGCTCGGCGATATAGCCCTGAAAGAAGCGCTTCGGGAAGGCTTGGGCGAACAATTCCGTGTAAGTGGAATTCTTCACGTCGCCATCCAGCACCACCAGTTCCGGCACGCTCTCGCCCAATTGCCGCAACGCCTCGCCGAACGCCTTGCGGGTGGCGAGGCTCTCGCCCACCCGGTAATTCAGCGCCAAGCGCGGCGGCGGGTTGGGCGTGGTGGGGTCGTGGCGGTTGATGCGCCGGGATTCCACCTTCAGCGCGGCCTCGCCCTCGCCCAATTCATTCAGCGCCCGCGCCATCTGCTCCCGGTCCAGCGCCTTGCCGTGCCAGCCCGGCTCGCCCTCCAGGAAGGATACGCCCCGCCCCTTCATGGTGCGGGCGAGGATGGCGGTGGGCACCGATCCGCCCTTGCCGGCTTGATAAAGCGCCTCAAGGATTTCCGCCATGTCGTGGCCGTCGATTTCCAGGGTTTGCCAGCCAAAGGCTTGGAAGCGCCGGGCGAACACGCCCGTGTCATGGCCGTAGGGCGTGGCGGTGCTTTGTTCCAGGCCGTTCACATCGACGATGGCGACGAGGTCGGACAGCTTGTGCAAGGCCGCGAATTGCGCCGCCTCCCACACCGAGCCTTCCGAGCATTCGCCGTCACCGAGCAGGCAATAGACCTTGGCCGGAATGCCATCCAGGCGGTTGGCGAGCGCGATGCCGTTGGCGGCGGCGAGCCCTTGCCCGAGGGAGCCGGTCGCCACCTTGACCCACGGATTCATTGGCGTCGGATGGCCCTCGAAGGTGCTGCCCAGCTTGCGTAGCGAGCGGATGTCCTCACGGGTCGCGCCCGCTTCCCGCAATGCGGCCCATAGGACCGGCGCGGCGTGGCCCTTCGACAGGATGAAGGTGTCGACGTTGCGGGCCGAGGGGTCGGTCGGATCCCAGCGCATTTGCCGGAAGAACAGGGCCGTCACGAGGTCGGCGCAGGACAGGCTGGACGTGGGATGCCCCGACCCGGCCTCGGTGGTCATCGTGATGATGTCGCGGCGGAGCTTGCGGGCCATGGCTTCCAGCGGGCCGATGTCGCGGATGTTGAGGTGCTGCTGGATTACATCCGCCAAGGTGGCGAGCATGGCGTTGTACGGGTCGATGAACTTTTGCACGCCGTCGCTTTCCAGTTGCGCCGTCACCTGCCCGAAGTCGATGCCCAGCGCGGCGAGGTCGTCCATCACCTGCCGCGCCTCGTCCAAGCCCTGATCCACCGTGTCCCGCACCACGCCATGGTCGGCGAACGCCTTGATGGTCTTCTCCGGCATGGTGTTGACCGTGTAAGGACCAATCAGCGGCTCGACGTACATCAGTTCGTCGTAGTCCGGGTTCTTGGTGCTGGTGCTGGCCCACAGCAAGCGCTGGACGTGCGCGCCCCGGCTTGCCAGGGCTTGCCAGCGGTCGGACGCGACGATCCGCTGGAAGCTTTGATAGGCCAGCCGGGCGTTGGCGACGGCGGCCTTGCCCAGCAGTTTCGCCGGGTCCGGGCGCAAGGGTCCGAAGCCGTGGCCGGGCGGCAGGCGTTGTTCCAGCGATTGGTCGATGGCGACATCAATCCGGCTGAGGAAGAAGCTGGCGACGGAGACCACCGCGTCCAGTGGCAGCCCTTCCTCCTGCCGCCGCTCCAGCGCCCGGAGATAGGCTTCCGCGACGGACTCGTAGCGGTCCACCGCGAACAGCAGGGTGATGTTGACGTTGATGCCCTCGAACAGCAGTTGCTCGATGGCCACCAGCCCCGGCGGGGTGCCGGGTATCTTGATGAACAGGTTGCGCCGGTTGGTTTTTTGGAACAGCCGCCGGGCGATGCCCACCGAGGCTTCGGCGTGGTAGGCGTAGTGGGGCGGGACTTCCAGGCTGACGTAGCCGTCCAGCCCCGCGCTTTGTTCGTAAACCGGATGTAGGACGTCACAGGCCGATTGAATATCCGCGATGATGAGCGCCTCGGCGATATCCTGGATGTCCGGGGTGGGCCGCTGGGCGATGAGCTTGACGATCTGGTCGTCATAGTCGGCGCTGTCGGCGATGGCCTTTTGGTAGGTGCTGGGATTGGACGTCATGCCCCGCAAGCCTTCGCGCTCGACGCGGTGGCGCAGCTTGCCGCTGGTGAGCATGGCGCGGGTGAGGTTGTCGATCCAGTAGCTTTGGCCGTGGTCGATGAGCTTGAGTAACGGATTCATCGTGCCTCCATATCAAAGGGCTGTCGGGCCGGTGTGGCTATCCTGTCGCCAGGATGGTGCTAGGTGGGAGAAAGATCAATCGGGAGTTTCCCGTACCATGGGTGGCCTCTGACAAGACAGGGCAATCGCGCCATGTGATTTTTCTGCCTCTCGCCTTTGGGAGAGGGGAGAACAGCGGCTCCCGGCATAGCGCGATTGCCCTGCCTGACAAGACGGGATCGCGGCCATCTGGCATACTCAATCGCAATAGCCACCGCTCAACGGCTGGCTCTATTTCGAACCTTTCCGAGACATCATGAACACCCATCCATTCCTCAACACCTGCTTATCCAAACTGGACGAACTGTTAGACCGCCAATTTCAAACCTCCGCGCCCGACTTCACCAGCAAGGTGAATGCCATCGCCGCACAACTGCCCGAGGAACCGGCGCAAGCCCTTTATGAGCTGCTGGGGCGGCAAGCCGCGCTGAATGCCGAAACGGTGCCCGCGCCGGAAAGCCTCGCCGACTTCGCGTTCCTGTGCGGACGGGCTTACGAACAGCTCGAAGCCTGGCGGCGCATCCAGATGGAGATGGAGAACGTGCTGACCGGCCCGGACAGCGTGAGCGCGACGCCCCTGCAAGCCTCCCAGGTGGAGCCGCTAGCCCGGTTCGTCGAGGTGCGCGACCGGCTCTTCCGCAAGGTCGCCGACGTCACCTTGAAAGCCCTGCTCATTGGGCTGGGCCTGCTGATCCTGGGGCTGGTGTTTGGGCTGATTTGACGAGGCCGCCATGGCGCCTTCCGCCACACAACCGCCCCGGACTGGCAAGGAGCTTCATCCCGCCAACCGATGGAGGGTCGCCGCCACGAATCCCGAACCCACGGTGTTTGTGGTCGATAACGACGAAGACATGCGCAACTCGCTGAAATGGCTGGTCGAGTCAATTGGCCTGCCAGTGGAGGCATTTTCGTCGGCGGAGGCGTTTCTCGACGCGAACTCGGTGGGCCGACCGGGCTGCCTGCTGCTGGACGTGCGTATGCCGGGCATGGGCGGGCTGCGGCTGCTGGAGCATCTGCGGGCCACGGGCGCGGGAATGCCCGTCATCGTCTTGACGGGACACGGGGAGGTGTCGATGGCGGTGTATGCCCTGAAATGTGGCGCGTTCGACTTCATGGAGAAGCCCGCCAGCCATCAACTCATCCTGGAGCGGGTCCGGGACGCACTGGTCCTGGACCGCGAGAACCGGGTCCGCGCCTCGGAACTGGTCGCCTTCGAAAAGCGGCTGGACCAGTTGACCTCGCGGGAGCGGGAGGTCATGGAGCGGCTGGTGGAGGGGGACAACACCAAGACCATCGCCACTAACCTCGATATCAGCGAGCGGACGGTGGAGAAGCACCGGGAACGGCTGATGAGCAAAATGGAGATCAAGTCGCTGGCTCAGTTGGTACGCATGGTGATGGAATATCAGAAAGGCGGCTGAGCCATGAATCTGTAGGCCGGGTTGAGGCGCGGAACCCGGCGCATCCCCTAAGATCCGACTCGGTTTTAAAAACCGAGTCGGATTATTGTGAATTCCACGAACTCAAAGTGAAACCGCTTTAAAGCCCCCGCTCTTTCCCTACGCCCAATAGGGAATCGCCACCCGCCCCTCGCAAGGCTCACACTTAGTCCGCAAGACCGCCTTATCCATCCATCGCAGGGAGCGCGACGATGAGCCTATTCGATTTTGTCCGCGACATCGGCAACACCCTTTTCCACGACGACGAAAAGGCGTCGGCAGCCATCAAGGCCCACATCGAGGCCGACAATCCCGGCATCGAGTCGCTGGATGTCGTTTACCAGAAAGGCTTCGTGACCCTGCGCGGCCAAAGCCATAGCTGGGCCGCCGTCGAAAAAGCCATCCTGATGGCGGGCAATATCCGGGGCGTGGAAAAAGTCGTCAGCGAAATCCAAGTCACCGAGCCGACCGACACCGCGCCCAAAGCGCTCAGCCCGGAGGAAGCGACTGCGACCGAAACCGTCCCCGCCACCTCCGATGTGGACTACTACACCATCGCCTCCGGCGACACCCTGTCCGCCCTGGCGAAACGCTTCTACGGCGACAGCGGCCAGTATCCACGGCTGTTCGAAGCCAACCGCGAAGTCATCAAAGACCCCGACAAGATTTTCGTGGGCCAGAAAATCCGCATCCCGCAAGCCTGACCGTTTAGGTGGCGCCATGCGTTTTGGCCCAGCGCGATTCATCGCGAATCCACCGGCTGCGGACAGACCAGCCGCGCCCAGATGGCGTGTCGCTGGCCGGAAACTGGCGACGGCTCCCGCCCGGCTGATCGAAAAGCTCCGCGCCGTGTTCGCGGAATTCGGCCCCAAGGAAGCCGTCCTGTTCATCCTGGCCCGGCTGGTTTCGACCGCCTCACGGGGGCACGGGCGCTTGGTCCGGTACTGGATCGTCGCCCAGCCGATCCTCCCCCAGATCGAACCCCGCTTGGGCAACACGGTCATTGGGGAAGTCTCCCGCGCTCACGCCGTGGTCGCGGAATTCCCCCGGCCACCCGAAGTCATCGCCATGCGCTTCGATAACGGGGGCGTCTGCCTCGTGGCTTGGTTGAAGGAAAAATTCGCGGGCTATCTGTGGTATGAGGAACGCCGCTACGTCGAGGATCACGTCCGTTGCGTTTACGAGCTGGCCGAGCCGGAGCGTACGGTGTGGGATTACGATGTCTACGTCGCGCCCGAATTCCGGCTGGGGCGCACCTTCATCCGCCTGTGGGACGCCGCCAACGCCCGCTTCGCCGAGCGGGGCTACGCCTGGAGCCTGAGCCGGATCGAAGCCTTCAACCGAGGCTCGGTGGACTCCCATTTCCGGTTCGGCACCATGCGGCTGGCGACCGCGACCTTCCTCTGCCTGGGACCGGCCCAACTGGCCTTGTTTTCCTGCCCGCCTTACCTGCATTGGTCGACAAGGGACTCGAACCTGCCCATACTTCGCCTGACGCCGCCGCAAGGCTCGGAAGAAACGCGACCACACCGGGCGGGCTTTCGACCTATCGAGACCACTTGACGGGCCGGGCCGCCGCCTCGCTCGCCCAGATAATGCGGCGCATTGTAGGTCGGGCTTTAGCCCGACTGGAGCCAGTCTCGGGCTAAAG
>NZ_JBTEKS010000156.1:0-9369 GCF_054333355.1 Methylomagnum sp.
GGCATACTCTGGACATGATTAACCTCTACTCGCCTGGGCTGCAACAGAAAAACCACGCTTTATAAATGAATCCTCGTTTCAAAGTCAAGCTACGCCCCGGTTTCAGGCAGGAAACTTCACGATGACGCTAAAGCTCGGGATCGTCATGGATCCCATCGACAAGATCAAAATCCGCAAGGACACCAGCTTCGCCATGCTTCTGGAAGCCCAGGCGCGGGGCTACGAACTCCACTACATGGAACTCAACGACTTGTATCTCCGCGACGGGCGGGCTTACGCCCGGATGCGGCGGCTCAGCGTCGAGCGGGACGAGCTGTCCTGGTTCCATTTCCACGACGAGCGCGACGCGCCCCTGGACGATCTGGACGTGGTGCTGATGCGCAAAGACCCGCCCTTCGACCAGGAATACATTTACGCCACCTATCTCTTGGAAGCCGCCGAGAACCGGGGCGTCTACGTGGTCAACAAGCCGCGCTCGCTGCGTGACGCCAACGAGAAGCTGTTCACGGCGTGGTTCGCCCATTGTTGTGCGCCCACTTTGGTGGCGCGGGAAGCCAAGAAGCTCCGGGAGTTCCTGCGTGAGCAGGGCGAGATGGTGCTGAAGCCCTTGGATGGCATGGGCGGCGCCTCGATTTTCCGGGTGGCGGAGAATGATCCGAACCTGAGCGTCATTCTGGAGACCATGACCCGGCACAACAGCCGCTTCGTCATGGCGCAGCGCTATCTCCCCGAAATCGTGGACGGCGACAAGCGCATCCTGGTGGTGAACGGCGAGGTGGTGCCCTATGCCTTGGCGCGGATTCCGGCCCAGGGCGAAAGCCGGGGCAATCTTGCCGCCGGTGGCCGGGCCGAAGGCCGCGAATTGACCGCCCGTGACCGTTGGATCGCCGAGCAGGTCGGACCCAGCCTGAAAGAGCGGGGGCTGGTGTTCGTGGGGCTGGATGTCATCGGCGACTATCTCACCGAGGTCAACGTCACCAGCCCGACCTGCGTGCAGGAACTCGACAAGCTGTTCGGCCTGAACATCAGCGCCGTGCTGATGGACCATATTGAGAAGAAAGTGGCCAGTGGTTAGCGGCGAGTGATTAGTGAGGAAAGGCTTGACATGGCCGCGTCCGCTCCCGACGCTTATAACCCACTCGCCACTTTCCCAATGCACAGCGAAAAAGCCGTTTCCGACCGCTTCCTGATCGCGCTGCTGATCGCTGGCTTGATCCATGCGGCGTTGATTCTCGGCGTCAATTTCGAGATGCCCAAGCCTGAGAAAATCAGGAAGTCGCTGGACATCACCCTGATCCAGTCGGCTTCCCGTGTCGCGCCGAAAAAGGCCGACTTTCTGGCCCAGGAGAACCAAGTCGGCAGCGACGAAGGGGAGAAGAAAGCCCTGCCCAGAACCGCGCCGCCGCCTCGCGAGGGCGTGGGGCGACAGGTCGAGCGGGCGGCGGTGGCTCCCACGCCGGTGCGCGAGGCCCGGCGCAAGCCCGTGCTGGTGCAGGAAAAATCGCCGAAGAAGGTCGTCGCGGACGATGGCGAGGAAGACCGCCCCCAGCCGGAGCTTCCCAAGCTGTCCGCCGAGACGCTGAGCCAGCAGATCACCGAAGTCAGCGCCACGCTGAGCCAAAGCCACGAAACCGATACCCACCACCCGCGTATCGTTCACATCAACTCGGTGAACGCCCACAAGTACAAGGCCGCCGCGTATGAACACGCCTGGCAGCAAAAAATCGAGCGGATCGGCAATCTCAATTATCCCGACGAAGCCCGCCGCCAGAAGCTGTCCGGCTCCCTGGTCATGTCGGTGGGCATCAACCCGGACGGCTCGATCCAAAATATCAAAATCAGCCATTCCTCCGGCCATCAGGTGTTGGATGACGCCGCCGAGCGCATCGTGCGGCTGGCGTCCCCGTTTTCGCCGTTCCCCGCCGAGTTGCGGCAGGAGGCGGACGTGCTGGTCATCATCCGCACCTGGCGGTTCTACAGCGATTACCGGCTGGAGACCCGCTGACCGGGCGCGCCACAACCAAGCTAGCGACCCGCCCGCCGCGCCGCCAGGAACGGCAGCAACACGCCGCACAGCAGTACCAAGCCACAGCCGAGCAGTGCGTCCCGGTCGGGCACCTTGTCGAACAGCAGCACGCCGAAAGCCACGCTCATCACCGGGCCGATGTAGGCCACGGCCCCGACCAGGGCGGCGGGTGCCATTTGGTAGGCGCGGGTCATGTACAACTGGGCGGCGCTGCCGGACAGCCCCGCCAGCAAGACCCAGCCCCAGGCTTCCCAGCCCACGGGCAAGCCGGTGCCGTGCCAAGCAAAATAGGCCAAATGGAGCAAGGCCGCCACAAAGCAAAAGTAGAACACCACGGTGCTAGGCGGATTGCTGCGCCCGGCCCGCGCCACCATCAGATAGGCCAGGGCGGCGAGGAGGCCGGACGTGAGTCCCATGAGGCGGCCCAAAAAATCGGTCGCTTCCAGCCGGGGCTGAAACAGCAGGAATAATCCCGCCAGTGCCCCGCCAATCGCCACCCAGACCCAGGCCGAGTTCCGCTGCCCCAGCACAAACGGACCCAGCGCCGCCACGAACACGCCGCTGCTGGCCGAGAGGAAGGCGCTCTCGCCGGGACCAATCCGCTGAATGGCGGCGAAGGACAGGATCAGCGACACGCCGCCGAACAAGCCGCGCAGCCACAGGGAAAACCGGCGGTCACCGAACAGGGCGGGCAACTCGCCCAGCAACAGGGCGGGCACGGCCAGAATCAGCAGGTTCACCGCGACGCGGATGAAGCTCACCATGGGCGCGGCCACAGGTATCTGGGTCAGCGACGCGGCATACACGCCGACGCCCATCACCGAGAATAGAATCCCGGCCAGCGCCATATAAGCCAAGCCTAGAAGACGGCGGCGCGATTCGGCCTTGGCGGCGGGGTCGGGTGGTGGTTGGCGGTGCCGGGTCCCGCGATTTGGATAAGCAGCCAAATGATTGGGTTGGGTATTGAAAAGAAACCTGACATACGAAAGATGTGCCGTTCGCCCTTACCCTTCGACGCCGCTCAGGATAGGGGTATCGAAGGGTGAGCGGCGGGGCAACCTACCGATCATGCTTCGGTGCTTCGGCACGAACGCTAGGTTGTGTAAGTTCTGAGAAATAAAAGCCGGTCTAAAAGGGTATTTCGACATGGTTTTGAAGCACCGAAAAGCCGGGTAATTGCAACGGAAAAATAATTAGGCAAACCGACACGGCCATGTTACCGTACGCCCGCCTGTCCAGTTTCTTCCACGGCGTCGGGTTCACCCTTCGCGAAGCCAGCTTCACTGCCGCTCCGTTCTTGAAGTCCGTACCGTTCCCTTCCGAAGTAACTCGCTTAGGTCCAATCGGCCCAGGTGGCCATTTTCGTTTGTTTTGATTCCGGCGGAGCGCGTCGGAACGGAGTTATTCGCATGAAAAATATTTACGTAGGCAACCTTTCCTTCAAGACCACCCAGGAAGACTTGCGCAGCTTGTTCGCCCGTTTCGGAGACGTGGAGTCGGCCAACCTCATCACCGACCGCGCCACCGGCCAATCCAAGGGCTTCGGCTTCGTGGTCATGGACCCCACTGGTGGTCAGGCTGCCATCGACCAACTGAACCAGACCGAATTCGCTGGCCGCACCATCACCGTCAACGAAGCGCGTCCCCGCGAGGAAAACCGTCCTTCCGGCCCGCGCCGCAGCGGCGGTGGCTTCGGCGACCGTGGTGGTGATCGCGGCGACCGTGGCTTCGGTGGTGGCCGTCGCGGCTTCTAAAGCCGCGTAGGCGCTCGCCTTAAAGCGGGGGCCGGGCCGGTGGCAACGGCCCCCGCTTCATAATCCGCCCCAGAGGGGCAATTCCCGCCTCAACCCCATCCCTTCATCGGCCCCGCCGGTTGCCCTGTCCCGCCTCTTTCCGATAGTCTGCTCGCCCCTTGAGCCATCAGTCCCCGCAATCGTGAGTCGGCGTCAAACCCTTTCTGTTTGGATCGTTTTCATCGTGTTCTGGCGGCTGGCCCGCAAGAATCCCACCCTGGCCTTGGCCGCGCTGCTGGCTGGCGGCGGTTGGTACGGCTACGAAGCGCTGCACGCCCGGCCGCAGATGGCCTATCTGGGCCTGCCGGAAGCCCGCTGGGAATCGCCCCTGACCTGGACCCGGGTGTTCCGCAACCACGGCTTTCTGGTCGGCTATTCGGAGCTGCGCGGGAATCCGCTGTGGGTGACTTACGCCCTGGCCCCGCCGCCACCGGACGCCCCCCACCTCAAGCGCCCGTCCCGCTTCGAGGCCGACTGGCGCAGCCTCAGCCGCATCGGCCACGACGACTTCGACAAGAGCGGCTTCGACCGGGGCCATCTGGCACCCAACCACGCTATCAGCGTGCTGTATGGCCGGGACGGGCAGGCCAACAGCTTCCTGATGACCAATATCTCCCCGCAGACCAAGGGCTTGAACCAGCGGGTCTGGGAGCGGCTGGAAGAGGTGGAACTGGACCGGCTGGCACCGCTGTTCGGCAAGCTGTGGGTGGTGGACGGGCCGGTGTTCGACAACCGCACCGAGCGGCTGCGCTCGTCGTTCCGGGTCGAGGTGCCGGATGCGTTCTACAAGATTTTCGCGGTGCCAGTGGCCGACGGCCCGCCCAAGATGCTGGCCTTTATAATTCCGCAGACGGTGCAGGGCAAGGAACCCCTGGACCGCTTCGTGACCACGGTCGATGAGGTGGAGGCGCGGACCGGCTTCGACTTTTTCCCGCAACTGGACAAGCGCTTGGAGAAGACGGCGGAAGGGACGCTAGACACCCAAACCTGGCGGGTGCAAGAGTGGGCGACCGCGCCGAGTTGCCTGGGTCGTCGGGATGCGCCGGAATGCGCCGGACGCTGACCAGCGTTTCCCCCTCTCCCAGACGCGAGAGGGAACTAACATCCGCTGACCGGCGAATTGCAAGCCAGCCGCGAAACGGTTTGTTAAAATGCCGCCGCAATGTCGTTCGGCCCCAAAACATAAGTTCCATCCCGCCCTATCCGTTCCATGCCTCCCAGCCAAGCGCCAACCCACGCACCCCGCCCAGCGCCAACCGAAGCCCCAACTCTGCATGTCGCCGCCGGTGTGGTCCACGATGGCGCGGGCCGGGTGCTGATCGCGAAGCGTCCGGGCCATGTCCACCAGGGGGGCTTGTGGGAGTTCCCCGGCGGCAAGCTGGAGCCGGGCGAGACCGTTGAACAAGCCCTCTGCCGCGAACTCCGCGAAGAATTGGACATCGAGACCCTGGCAGCCACGCCGCTGATCGGCATCCACCATCACTACCCCGAGCGGCGGGTGCGGCTGGAGGTGTGGCGGGTGGAGAAGTTCGAAGGCCAGGCGAAGGGGATGCAGGACCAGCCCATCCGCTGGGTGACGCCGGATGAATTGCCTGCTTACGAATTCCCCGCCGCCAATCGGCCCATCGTGGCGGCGGCGCGGCTACCGGATCATTACGCGATTCTGGACGCCGACTCGTCCGACACTGAGCGGCTGCGGGACCGGCTGCACCGTTTGGCGGACGCCGGGGTGGGGCTGATCCGCCTGCGGGCCAGCCGGCTGGATTCGCGGCACTATGCCGCGCTGGCGGAATACGCCGCCCCATTCTGCCGCGCCCGCCGCATCGACCTGTTGCTGAACGGCGACCCGGCGCTGGTGCGGCAAACCGGCGCGGCGGGGCTGCATCTGCGGGCGGATCAATTGCTGGCGCTAAGGGAAAGGCCGCTGGAGGCATCCTTCTGGGTGGCGGCGTCCTGCCACAGCCCGGTGGAATTGCGGCAGGCCGAGCGGATCGGTGCTGATTTCGCCGTGCTGAGTCCGGTGCAAGTCACCGCCACCCACCCGGAGGCGGTTCCGCTGGGCTGGGCACAATTCGCCGCCTGGGTGGAACCGGCGGCGCTGCCGGTATACGCCCTGGGTGGCCTGACCCCCGCCGACACGGCGGAAGCCAAGTGGCATGGTGCGCAGGGCATCGCGGCGATACGAGGATTTCTGGATGGTGCCGCGCTGTAATGGCGCGGTGGTGGTCGAGGGTGGTGCATGGCCGGACGGGACGCCATTGCACCTTGATAACAGGTTTGGCTTATCGACCGTTACAAGGACTGGTATGAATCTTGTTTGTTGACTCGATTGAGTTTTTTCCAACCCTAGCCTTCCACTGAGGAGATAAGAATGACGCCACAAGAAGTATTACAGTTGATCAAAGACAAGGATGTCCGCTACGTCGATCTGCGCTTCGCCGACACCAAGGGCAAAGAACAGCACGTCACCATCCCCGCCAGCACCGTGGACGAGGACATGTTCGAAGACGGCAAGATGTTCGACGGCTCGTCCATCGCCGGCTGGAAGCACATCAACGAGTCCGACATGATCCTGATGCCGGACGCCAGCACCGCCGTCATGGACCCGTTCTTCGACGACCCTACCCTCATCATCCGCTGCGACATCATCGAGCCCGCCGACATGCAGGGTTACGAGCGCGACCCGCGCTCCATCGCCAAGCGCGCCGAAGCCTACATGAAGTCCACCGGCATCGCCGACACCGCGCTGTTCGGGCCGGAGAACGAATTCTTCGTGTTCGACGACGTGCGCTGGGGCACCTCCATGCAGGGTTCCTTCTACAAGGTCGATTCCGAGGAAGCCGGCTGGAACTCCGAGAAGGTCTACGAAGACGGCAACATCGGTCATCGTCCGGGCATCAAGGGCGGTTACTTCCCCGTGCCGCCGGTCGATTCCATGCAGGACTTGCGTTCCGCCATGTGTAATACCCTGGAGGACATGGGCCTGGTGGTCGAAGTGCATCACCACGAAGTCGCGACCGCCGGTCAGTGCGAAATCGGCGTGAAGTTCGGCACCCTGGTGAAGAAGGCCGACGAAGTGCTGGTTCTCAAGTACGTCATCCAGAACGTCGCCCACGCCTTCGGCAAGACCGCGACCTTCATGCCGAAGCCCCTGGTCGGCGACAACGGCAGCGGCATGCACGTCCACCAGTCCTTGGCGAAGGACGGCAAGAACCTGTTCACCGGCGACCTGTACGGCGGCCTGTCTGAAACCGCGCTGTTCTACATCGGCGGCATCATCAAGCACGCCAAAGCCCTGAACGCCTTCTGCAACGCTTCCACCAACAGCTACAAGCGTCTGGTGCCGGGCTTTGAAGCCCCGGTGATGCTGGCCTACTCCGCCCGCAACCGTTCCGCCTCGATCCGCGTGCCCTACGTGCAGAACCCGAAGGCCCGCCGCATCGAAGTCCGTTTCCCGGACTCCACCGCCAACCCGTACCTGGCTTTCGCCGCCATGCTGATGGCCGGTCTCGACGGCATCCAGAACAAGATCCATCCTGGCGACGCCATGGACAAGGACTTGTACGACCTGCCGCCGGAAGAGGAGAAAGCCATTCCGCAGGTCTGCTACTCGCTGGATATGGCCATCGACGCGCTGAATGCTGACCGCGCGTTCCTGACCCAGGGCGGCGTGTTCACCGACGACATGATCGACGCCTATATCGGCCTGAAGATGGAGGAAGTGACCCGCCTGCGCATGAGCACCCATCCGGTTGAGTACGATCTGTACTACAGCCTGTAATGCCTAGCGTAATCCGCTAAGGTCCGAGAAGGGCCGCAAGTCTTAGAGAAATCAAGGCTTGCGGCCTTTTTCTTGTCCATTAAAGTCCGCTGAAATCCTCCTGAATCCGGCTCAATTTGTCCCCGGATTTGTCCCTGAGTTATGATCCGGGGACAAGCACCCTCAAAACGCGGGGACAAAATGAAGCTAACCCATTTATTCATAAGCAAAAAAGCCAAGCCAGCCGACAAGGATTTCCAGCTTGCCGACGGGCAGGGCTTGTCCTTGGTCGTTCGGTCTGGCGGGGAAATGGTGTGGCTGTACGAGTACCGCGTCGAAGGCAAGAAGGTAAAGCTACGCTTGGGCCACTATCCCGACCTGTCGCTAGCGGAAGCGCGGGAGAAGCACCAGGCCACCCGCAAGTTGGTGAGGCAGGGCATTTGCCCGAAGGCACAGGCCGAGGCCGACAAGGCGGCGGCGCGGGCACGGGAGAACCGCTTGACCTTTGCCGAGGCGGCGGAGCGCTACCGGGCGGAATGGCTGGTACGGAACTGGAAAGACCCCTCGAAGCCATGGGGCGTCATTCAGCGGCATTTGATCCCGGCGTTCGGCGCGGTCCCCGTGGAGGAAATCGCGGTGGATGGGCTGCGGCTGGCGCTGTACGACTTGCGGAGCCGGAAGGGCGAGGCGGCGGCACTGGAAGCCCATGGGGCGATGCGGCGCATCCTGGATTATGGGGTGGAACATGGCTGGCTTCCGCATAACGTGGCGGCGGCGATTGCCCCCAAGCGCATCGGCACACGCAAGAAGCGGGTCCGGTATTTGAGGGCGCAGGAAATCCGGCGCTATCTGGCGGAGCTTTATCAATCGTCTTGCTATCGCGGCTATAAGCTGGGCTTGAACCTGTTGCTGATGCTGGGGTTGCGGTTGAACGAACTGGCGGGCGCGGCTTGGAGTGAGATCGACTTGGAGCGCGGGGAGTGGGTGATTCCGGCGGCGCGGATGAAGGGTAAGCGGGAGCATTGGGTTTTCCTGCCACCGCAAGCGCTGGAAATGTTCCTGGAACTCCGTGCCTTAGCGGGTGGCAGCGCGTGGGTTTTCCCGATGCGTACCGACCCAGCGCGGGCTATGGACGGGAACAATCTGGGCGGGGTTCATCGGGCCATCTGCGCGGCCTGTGGGCTGGATGACTACCACATCCATGACCATCGCCATACCGCGTCCACTCATCTGCATGAGATGGGTTATCCCGCCGATGTGATTGAAGCGGCTTTGGCGCACGCGATCCGGGGCTTGCGCGGGGTGTATTCCCATGCCGAGTATCGGGAGCAGCGGGCCAAGATGCTTGCCGCTTGGGCTGACCATTTGGACGGCTTGATGAGCGAGGCGACGGTGATACGGGCGACTTTCCGCAAGACCGCGTGATGCGGGCGGCGTGGAAGTTTGGCGGCGCGGTGAATTTAGGCGCGGCGCTCAATGATGGACTTCCGCACGGACATTGTTTTTTCGGACTGGGCCAGCGGTGAGGGCTTTCCCTGCCCTTCCTGGCACCGTGGGCGCGGGCGCTGGCTTACGCGGCCTTGTCCCAGCCGGTTGCCGTGGCCTTGAACAGCATCCGGGCGTCGTTCTCGCCGCGGTCGGAAGGTTTAAGGCGTTCCACCAGTTCCCGGTAGTTGTCGTTCCGGTTGATGGCGGTTTGCCGGTAGATGTGCCGGAACAGGAAATCCACGTCGGGCTTGAGCGCGTCGGCCTTCTCCCACAGGGCCACGGTTTGCGCTTCCTTGCCCATC
>NZ_JBTEKS010000157.1:0-9334 GCF_054333355.1 Methylomagnum sp.
GGTTACGGCGCATGGTAGACCATGAAGCCATATCAAGCCCGACCTAGTGTGCGCCTAACCCACCCTACGTCAAACCGCCCTAGAAAGTTCAATAGGCTGCCAAAAGCCGCGTCAAGTCCGCCACGGATGTGCCGGCAAATCGGAAAGGCCAATCACCTCCACCCCCGCCTTGGCGACGGCGTGGTCGTTCTCGACGGAACTGCCGCTGACGCCAATCGCCCCGATGAGAATGCCTTCGTGGTTCACGATGGGCAGCCCGCCGGGGAAGGTGATGAGTCCGTCGTTGGAATGCTCGATGCCGAACAAGGGCGCGCCGGGCTGGGAAAGCTGGCCGATCTGGCCGGTGGGCATTCCGAAGAAGCAGGCGGTCTTGGCCTTCTTGATGGCGATGTCGATGCTGCCCACCCAGGCGTCGTTCATGCGGGCAAATGCCTTGAGGTTGGCGCCCGAATCGACCACCGCGATGCACATCTGAGTGCCGGTCTCCTCCGCCTTGGCGATGGCCGCCGCGATGACTTGCTGGGCTTCCTGAAAAGTGACGTGCATGGGCTGTTCTCCTGTTTCAATGAATGGTCCGACTGGCGGATTTTATGCCTCCCGGCCAGAACTTGGGCGGGAGAATCGTTAGACCACCAAAGTGTAGCCCGCCGGGAACCTAAACCCCCTCGCCTCAACCCAATTCCACCGGCACGAACATCGTCGTGCCACCGCGCTGGACCAGCAAGGCCACATGCTTGCCAGCCTTGTTGGCGAGTTCCCGCAATTGCTCCGCGCCCTCGACCGGCTGGCCGTTCACCGCCAGCACCACATCGCCGGGCGTGATGCCCGCCTTCGCCGCCGGGCCAGCCACCCGCGCCACCAACAGGCCATTCTTGACACCCGCCTCCCGCTGCTCCTCGGGATTCAAGGGCCGCACCGCGAGACCGAGCCGACCACGCGGCGCGTCCTGCGACCCGTTGGCGGCCTGGGCCTGTGGCGCTTCCAATTCGCCCACCTTGAGCGTGAACGCCTGCTCCTTGCCGTCGCGCCAGACGCTCAGCTTGGCCTCGGAGCCGGGTTTCAGCTCGGCCACCTTGGGCGGCAGCTCCTTGGAATCGCGCACCGGCTCGCCGTTCAGGCCGACAATCACGTCGCCCGCCCGGAGTCCGGCCTGGGCCGCCGGGCCATCGGAAGGCACCATGTCAACCAGGGCACCTTCCGGCTTCGAGAGGCCAAACGATTCCGCCAAGGCTTGATTCAAATCCTGCACGCCCACGCCCAAGCGGCCCCGGCTCACCTTGCCGGTTTGCAGCAATTGCGCCTCGACCTTGAGGGCCACATCAATGGGGATGGCGAAGGACAAGCCCTGATAACCGCCGGTGCGGCTGTAAATCTGCGAGTTGATTCCGATGACTTCGCCCTTGGCGTTCAGCAGCGGCCCGCCCGAGTTGCCCGGATTGACCGCCACGTCGGTCTGGATGAAGGGCACGTAGCCCTCCTCCGGCAGCGAGCGGGACTTGGCCGACACGATGCCCGCCGTGACGCTGTTCTCGAAGCCGAAGGGCGAACCAATCGCCAACACCCAATCGCCGGTCCCGGTCTCGGCGGGATTGCCCAGGCGCACGGCGGGCAGGTTATCCGCGTCGATTTTCAGCACCGCCGTGTCGGTGGGCTTGTCGATGCCGACGACCTTGGCCTGGAACTCGCGCTTGTCGGCCAGCTTCACCGTCACCTCGGACGCGCCATCCACCACATGGGCGTTGGTCAGCACCAGCCCGTCGGGCCGGACGATGAAGCCGGACCCCATGCCATGGACCGGCGCTTCGCCTTCGGTGGGCGGCTGGAAGCGGCGGAAGAATTGGGAGAACGGGTCGTTCGGGTCGAGCGGCGTGACCGCCGTGTCGCTGACCTTGCGGGTGCCGCTGACGCTGATGTTCACCACCGCCGGGCCGCTTTCCTTAACGATCACGCCGAAATTCGGCAGCGTGACTGGCGCGGGCACCGCCGGGGCAGCGGCCACCCCTGATGGCGCTGACGCCGTGGCGGGAATGGGCGTGGCGGCGGTGGGTCCGCCAAAACGGGCGTAGCCAGCCGCCAATGCGCCGATGACAGCCGTCGCGATAAGGGTTTGACGCAGGGTTTGGGTTGCCATGTTCGTTTCCTTGGGTTGGGTTGAGCCGCGATGGAATTCGCGATGGGAGGACGATAAGGCAGGCAAACTTAAAACAAGCTTAAGGCGGGGGATTACAAGCCCTAACTAGAGTGGACCGGCTCGGTCTCGAAGACCGAGTCGGTCTGCGGCCCGTATTCGCCCGTCCAGCCCGAATCTATACAAAAAAAAGGGTTGTATGCTATAAACGCCCGCGCCTTAATGCAGCCATGTTTCATTTATTCCAATGAGCGGCGGATAAAAATGACCCAACCAAATTCCCCAAAAGCACCCTTCTTTTTGATGAAAAGCGGACTCTGCGCCCTGTCCATCGCCATCGCTGGCGCTTTGATGGGCGGTTGCGACAGCAGCCCATCCGGCAGCGGCGGCAGCGCATCCGCGCCCGCCACCGATGAAGCCAACATCGCTGGCAACGTGCAGGACATCCACGGCCCCCTCATGGAGGCCAAGATCGAGGTCCGGGACAAGAGCGGACAAATCGTCGCCACGACCCAGCTTACCGGCGGCTCGAACCACTACGCCATTAAGGTGCCAGCCGGCAGCACCTACCCCATCCTGATGACGGCCACCCCGCCGGAAGGCTCCAATTCGTTCGTGGTGAAAGCGGCGGTGACCAGCCCCCTGGCTGAGCGCATCGACATCACCGACGTGACGACCCTGGTGGTGGATTCAGCCATGACCTTGGGCGGGCTTAGCCCCGAGAACATCGCCAAGGCCTCGGGCGGCGCCATCGGACTCCGTCAGCGGCAAGGCGTCAGCGCCGGCGCGGGCGGCGGCGGCGCGGGCGCCGGCCAGAGCGGTGGCGGCGTGAGCCGGGGCGGTCATGGCGGGCACGACATGTCCGGCATGGGCGGCAACGCCGTGCCCCAGAACGCGCCCGGCCAAGCGCCAGCCGCGCCAGCGCCGATGCAGAACATGCAACACTGAAAGACGCTGTGATCGCCGCCCGGATGCCAATCCGGGCGGCGTTCCGAAAAACCGGCGGCGTCCCCGCCGGTTTTTTATTGGGCGGGATTAAATTTCCGAGAAATCCGGGTCCAACCGGCGCAATAGCTTGCGGGTGTCATCCCCGGTCTGCCAAGCGTCGACAATCGCTTCGATCCGCCAATGGCCCTCGCCAGTGGGCGCGGCGCGTTCGTGGCCCAGCTTGGTCGCCAACATTTCGGCACCGACCCCGGGGGTCTCGGGCAGGATCAACAACAGCGAGGACTTGTCCAGCCGACCGATTTGATCGGCCCAGCGCAGTTCGGCCTTCAATTCCAGGGCGAACTCTTTCAGCGAACCGGGGCACGGCGGCTCCACGGGTGGACTCAGAATCAAACGGATTAGTGACAGCGGATTGCCATAGCGGCGGCTGCGGCTGACTTGGAGCTCCAGCGCCTGGAGGATGGCCTTGCGGTTCAACAGGCCGGTTTCCGGGTCCTTGACTTCCAACTCCTGCGCCAATTGCCGGAAGTGATCCCGCTCCCGCTCCAAGCCTCGCCATTCGGCCAGGTTCTCGAAGAAACAGACTTCGCCGCCATTCGCCAAGGCCAGGCATCGCCGCCGGAAATAGAACTCGGTGCCGTTGCCGGGAAAAACACTGACGACACCGTCCCCGCCCTCGAACAGCCCGGCAAGTCCAAGCGATTCAGCCGCTTCCTGGCTCAAGCCCGCCAGGGATTCCTTGACGCCGCCCAACCAGTCCGCCAACCGCTGGTTCACCCAAAGAATGCGCTCTTCGCGCAGAATCATCGCGCCCACCGGCATCATGTCCAGCCACTCGTGAGCAGAAATTTCGCCAATCGGGTCTTGCATGGAGGGAGTGGTCCATCGGTGCCGAAAAGCTTAATTTTACTGATTGTTCGAACCGATGGGCACACGAAAAATCTCAAGACTGAGAGGCTGTATCAGTCGCAACGCTTGATACCGTATACACCGATGGGCAACGGCCGCCATCATTTTTGCAATTTTCGGCCCAGCAATTGGCTCCGCAAGCGCGGGCTTATCCCCAGCGCCAGCCCCGCCACCAAGGCGATTAAAGCAATATCGCGGACCTTGATGTCGGCCCGGTCAATCACCTCGGCGGCGGCGGCCTTGAGCAGACTGGGCGACCCGGCGCCGCCCCGCTCTTGCGCGAAACGAGGCGGGGCCACTGGCGGCGGCTCCGGCACCCGCCCTGGTCGCAGGCTCTGGGCGACCACCGCCAACACGATGGCCGCCGCGAGAATCATGATTCCCCCCACAATCATCCCGGCGACCCAAGGCTCCCTGGACTCCGCCAGCGAGGTGTAGCCGCCCACCAACAGGATCATCAGCCCCTCCAAGGCGGCCAGCATGGCGAACAGCGCCACGGCCACGCCCAACGCGGAGCGGGACGCGCCCCGCCGTAACCGGGCCTTCTCGACCGCCAGAAACTCCAAGACCGGGTTCAGCACGGCGCTCATCAGCGGCGATTGCCGAGCAGCGAACCCACCGCGAAGCCGGTGCCAAAGGCGATGAGGATGCTGGTGAGCGGCTTGGCTTCAACGTATTGCTCGATGCTGTCCTGCGCCGCCCGCACCTGGACCCGCGCTTGCTGGCCGGTTTCGCGCAAATGGTCGGCGGCCAGACGGCCTTGCTCGACGCCCAAATCCTTGACCGCTGTCATCAGCGTGCCCAGGTCGGACTTCAAGGTGGCGAGGTCTTGCTTCAATTCCGTGGTGATTTCTTCAGTTGCCATGGGGATGCTCCTTTTTCCGGGAAGTTGCGGCACAGTGAAAATCAGGCCCGACCGGCCCAACGCCACGATAAGCCCAAGCCGGGAATCCGCGCATTGAGAATTCGCAACGAACGGCGCCCGCCGCCCTTGTCTAATGGATCAATGCGCCGCCACGATAAGCCTGTCGGCGATTGCGTAGCCACACGGAGCGGGCGTCGCCCGGAAATCTTTATGAAACTCCCGTTTGAGAATCGAGCCGAAGCGGGGCGCTGGCTGGGACAGGCATTGCAGGCCTACGCCCACCGCCCGGACGCCATCGTGCTGGCCCTGCCCCGGGGCGGCGTGCCGGTGGGCATTGAGGTTGCCCGGTTATTGGGAATTCCCCTGGACTTGATGCTGGTGCGCCGGTTAGGCACGCCGGAACGCGAGGAAGTGGCCCTGGGCGCCGTCGCCAGCGGCGGCGTCTCGGTGGTAAACAAGGACGTGGTGTCGGATCACTGGATCGGCGACGAAGCCATTGAGGCCGTGGCCGTGAAGGAGCGGCTGGAATTGGAGCGGCGCGAGCGTTCCTACCGGGGCGACCGCCCCCAGCCGGAACTCAAGGGCGCCTGCGTCATCGTGGTGGATGACGGGGCCACCACCGGCACCACCCTACAAACGGGCATTGCCGCGCTACGGCAGCGCTTGCCGGGCCGGATCGTGGCGGGAATACCCGTCGCGGCCCCGGAGGCGCTGGCGCGGTTGCGTGAAGAGGCCGACGAAGTGGTGTGTGTGGCGACGCCGGAGCCGTTTTTTGCCGTGGGTCGCTGGTATCGGGATTTCTCGCCAATCAGCGACGCCGAGATTCACGGACTCATGGCGGCGGCTTGGGGCAATTGAATAGGGCTTACGCCGCTTTTGGCTTGTAGCGCCGGATGAAGAGTCCGTGGGTCGGGCTTAAGAAACCGCCTTAGTGCTTTGTCAGCCCTGTCATGTGGTGCCAAACCGCGTCATATTTGAAAACGATGGCCGATAGGATGGGTGGAGGTGCGCCATGAAGAACCACCCGAATTTTGAAAGGGCAGCGGCGCACCGTAACCCATCAGCAGGCCGACATCGCCCGATGGGTTACGGCGCACGGCCAGAATCGCCAGGGTTTTCGGCCTCATGCCAAGTGCGCTTCCACCCATCCTATCGGCTACACGTCATTCGACGCATGACAGAGCACTAGCCTCTTGCCGGTAGAAGAGGGGAGACGCCATTGCCCTGTGGGCAAGCCGATTTCGGTTGCGAACCCGCCGGAATGTTTATATCTTTCCCGACCACGCCAGTCGGGTTTGTCATCCAGTTTGAGGGTGATCCTGACGGCATGGGTGGTATCACAATAACCATAAACAATGATGCCGACGGAGATGGGCCTATCTGATTGATAGCGACGCTCTCGGGAATGCGGGCGTCCCGCCCGTCAGCGGGCCAAGGCTCGTTTTCCTGACGCGATAAACCAACTAAACCCACCTCCATGCGGATCGGTCCCCTCATCCCACCCGGGCGCGGCTTCCCATGTCGCTTGGCCTATATGAAGCAGCGCGGCACGCCGCCGCCGTTGTCGCCCCACGCGAATGCCGGAACATCCCCGCCCATCGCCTGGACATGGCCCGCCATCGCAAGACCGGAAGCAACAGCTTCCAGCGGTTCATGGAACAGAACCCGACAGCCGATTTCCGCACGAAGCGCCGCCCATTTGAACCGGCGCGTTGAGTCCCCGCATCCTTCCCACGACCAACATGTCCCCAACCGCGAGAGAGGCACCGCGTGAAAGCAATATTGACTTGGATTCCCCGGCATCCCTGGCTGGTGGCCTTGATTCTGCTGCTCATCACAGCGGCTTTTGTGCCTGGCCTGCAACGACTGGTCATCGACCCGTCGTCGGAGGGCATGATGGTGGCGGACGATCCCGACAAGGTTTATTACGATCAGACCAAGGCGACCTTCGGCGATGACACGCTGATTTCCATCGTCATGACCAGCGACAACGTGTTTAGCCCCAAGTGTCTGCGGGCGGTCTGGGAACTGACCGATAAGCTGTACAAGGTGGATGGCGTCACCCGCGTGGTCAGCCTCGCCACGGTGCGGAAGATCAAGTCGGAAGGCGGGATGCTCGACACCAATCCCTTGATGGTGGCGGTCCCCGCCAGCGACGAAGAGGCGGGACACATCCGGGATGACGCCCTCGCCAACGAAATCTTTTTGAACAACGTGATCTCGAAGGACGGCAAGACCACGGCGATCAACGCCTATCTCGCCAGCCGACCGGGCGACCCCACCTACAACCAGCGGGTGACGGACGCCATTGAGTCCATGATTGCCGAGCAGCGCGCCAAGACCGGCGCCCACATCTACCAAATCGGCGTGCCCCTGCTGAAGCTCACCATCGTCGAGTACATCAAGCAGGACAACAAGGTGCTAGGCCCCTTGAGCGTCACGCTCATGCTGGGCATCCTGGTCTACATGTTCCGAACGGGCATCGCGGCGGTGCTGCCGATCTTCACGGGCGGCTTCGCGGTGCTGTGGATGCTGGGCTTCATGGGCTACATGGGCTACACCATCAACCCTATCAACGCCACGTTGCCCACCCTGCTGCTGATGATCGGCAGCACCGAGGACGTGCATCTGTTGTCGGTTTATGCGGACGCCCTGCGGACCGGGGAAGAGAAGCTGAAAGCCCTGCGGAATATGGTGCTCAAGGCCAGTCTGGCGCTGGTTTTGACCAACATCACCACCTTCCTCGGGTTCGCTTCGGGCGCCATCAACAGTGTCGTCATGCTCAAGGAATTCAGCATCGCGGCCTCCTTCGGCATCGTCGCCAGCCTCGCCGCGACCCTGCTGGGCGTCCCCGCCGCGCTGCGCCTCCTGCCCGTCCCTAAGAGCTTCCTCGTGCCCGAGGAAGCGCATCAAAGTGGCCGGTTTTTCCTGTGGCTGGAATCCGTCCTCACCGATTTCAGCGACCGGCGACGGCGCTGGACCATCGGCATCGTGGCGGTCGTCATGGCGCTGTCGGTCGCCGGGTGGTTCAGGATCGAGGTGAACTCGGATTTCGTCAGCTTCCTCAAGGAAGGCTCGGCGGTCCGCCAATCCTTCACCGATGTGCATGAGAAACTCGCCGGGGCGCAGACCTTCTACGTGGTCGTGGAAACCGGGCTGCCCGACGGGCTGAAACACCCGGAGGTGCTGCGCGACATCGACAAGTTGCAGAATTTCCTGAACGCCCGCGCCGACAAGACCATGTCCCTGGTGGATTACCTCAAGCTCATCAACCGGGAATTGAACGACGGCGACCCAGGCCACGCCACCGTGCCGGATTCGGACGAACTGGTGTCGCAGTACCTGTTGATGCTGGACAACGAGGATGTGCGGCGGGTGGCGGATTCTGAGTTGTCGAAGGCCGCCATCATGGTGCGGCACAACATCACCGGCTCTTCCCAACTGAACAAGCTGCTGCGGGACACGGAGGCGTTCGCGAAAACTCAGTTATCGCCGAACTTGCGAATCCGTTTCTCGGGCGAGGGCATCCTGGTCAACCACGCCTCTGACGCCATGTCCGCCGGCCAGGTCAGCAGCCTGGCATTGGCCATCTTCTCTATCTTCGTGCTGATTTCCGTATTGTTCATGTCCGTCAAGGTCGGCGTGCTGGCGATGATCCCCAACCTGGTGCCCATCTCCATCCATTACGGCGTCATGGGCTGGTTCGGCTTTCCCTTGAGTCCCGGCACGATATCGGTCGCGGTCATCGCCCTCGGCATCATCGTGGACGACACCATCCACCTGATGATCTGCTTCCAGCGGGAACTCAAAAGCACCCAGGACCAGATGCTTGCCCTCAGGCGCACCCTCGCCCACGAGTTGAGGCCCGTGGTCGGCTCGGCCCTGGCCCTGGCCGCTGGCTTCGGCATCCTGGTGTTCTCGGAATTCGGGCCGGTCACGTCGTTCGCCTGGTTGGCGGCGCTGGCGATGATCACGGCGCTCCTGAGCGACCTGCTCATCACCCCATTCCTGATCGCGGGCGTTTCCCTCATCAGCCCCTGGGATTTGCTGCGCCTCAAGATCAGCGGCGCGGTCATGGAGCGCAGCGAGTTGTTCAAGGGGATGAGCCTCGGCGACGTGAAGCGCCTGGCCTTGCTCGGCACCGTCGAGCAGTACCAGGCCGGGGAGCGCATCGTGGCGCAAGGCGACCGGGGCAATGAAATGTATCTGATTCTCGAAGGCGCGGCGGACGTCATGATCCATGCCAACCAGCGCAGCAAATCCGTCGAGCGGCTCGGTCAGGGTGCCGTGTTCGGTGAGATGACCTTTGTCACCGGCGAGCCACGCACCGCCGATGTCCAAGCCGTGGAGCCCACCGAAGTGCTGCGCGTGGACAGGCTGAGCCTTGAAAAACTGCGGCGGCGCTACCCGAAAATCGCCGCGACCCTCTACTACAACCTGTCGGCGATTCTGAGCCGCCGCCTGGAAGGCACCACGGCGGATTG
>NZ_JBTEKS010000158.1:0-9275 GCF_054333355.1 Methylomagnum sp.
CTAAGTTTAGGTTTCGCTTCAGGGCGGCGCGGTACTGCGCGCCGCGTGTCCCCGGGCGTCCGGCTCACCGGCCCCCCGAGGTGCTGCGCAGTCTACCACCCCCCCTCCCCGTGTCAAGATGAAATCGCGACATTTTGTCGCGGTCTGGAATGGTGGGTCTTGCGTAACTAGCACGAGCAAAAACCCGTTCGACTATCCATCACAACCGAGGCTTCGCGCAAAGGTGACCCGCCTTCATAAACCACGCTGATCTGGGAATTTCACCCTAACTCGCAACCCCCGCCCCGAACGCAATTCAATCGTCGCATCGTGTCGATCCGCGATAGCCTTTACAATGGCAAGCCCGAGTCCCGTACCGGATTCGCGGGTCTGTTCGCCGCGATAAAATCGGTCGAACACCCTCGTCAACTCATGCTCGAAAATTCCCGGCCCCGTATCGCTTACCTCCAGCATCGGGCAGCCATCCGCCAGCCGCACGGCCACATCCACCCTGCCCTGCTCGGGCGTATAGCGCAAGGCGTTCTCCATTAGATTCGAAGTTAGTACCCGCAAATCATCCGGGTCGCCGAACACAACCGCCGCATCATTTGAAGCAGGAACGCCAAGGTCGATGGCCTTCGCATTCGCCAACCCGCCATATTCCGTCACAACCTGCTTGGCTATATCGGCAAGCCCGATGCGTACAAACGGCTTAGGCGCGTAATCCGGTTCCTGTCGCGCCAATGTCAAAAGCTGCTGAACCAGCCGCCCAGCGCGATGGATCCCCGACTTCAAGTCATCCAGCGCCATCTTCCTCTCGGCATCGGATTGAGCGCGTTCGATTAATTGCGCTTGGAGTTGCAACGCGGCGATAGGGGTCCGTAATTCATGGGCCGCATCGGCAATAAAAGCCCGTTGGGCAGCCAGCGCTTTTTCCAGACGATCCAACAAGCCGTTAAGCGAATGGACCAAGGGCAACACCTCCTCCGGGACTTGCCGCTCGGGCAATGGTTCCAGCGCCTTGGGTGTGCGGGAAGCCACGGCCCGCGCCAAGCGGTCGAGCGGTGCCAGCCCGCGTGTGACCAATAGCCAGATCGCCAGCCCCAGGCAAGGCAATAACAATAAGAGGGGGAGAAGCACCCGCGCCGCCGCCGCCAAGGCCATGCGCTCGCGGACACTTAAGGGTTGCGCCACTTGGATCACTTGACTCCGGGACCGAATGGCAAACACCCGCCACGTCCCTTCACGGGTATCGACATTGGCATAGCCCCCTTCCACGAAGCCGGGCAACTCGCGATGCGGATGGGAGTAATACAGCCGCCCGCCGCCCGCGTCCCAGACCTGCATGACCAAATCCAGCCCTTCCGGGTCCGCCTCCACGGGTGGCATCCACATTCCCTGGAACGCCGGCTCACGCAGCGACAGCGCAATCTGCCGCAGATGGTAATCGAATAACTCGTCGGTCCCTTCCCGTTCCGCCCGATAAATCGCGAACCCGACCAAAAGCAGGGCCATCGTCACGGCGCCCGTCAGGACAATAATCAAGTGCCGCCGAATCGAACTCATGGCCCTTCCTTCGGCAAGAAATATCCCACTCCCCGCAGATTCAGCAACCACTCCGGTCCCAGCTTGCGGCGCAAGCCGTGGATGTAGACCTCCACCGTGTTGCTTTCCACCTCCTCGCCCCAGCCGTAGATGCGATCCTCCAACTGCTTTCGGGAGAGCGGCACGCCGGGACGTTCCAATAGCGCACTCAACAAGGCGAACTCTCGGGTCGAAAGGGATACCGGGACACCTTTAAGAAGGACTTCGTGGCTGACCAAATCGACCCGCAGATCACCGTATTCGATGCGCGACTCAGCTCGCCCCGCCCGGCGGCGCAGAAGGGCGCGCACCCGGGCGATAAGCTCGTCAAGATCAAAAGGCTTGACCAAATAATCATCCGCGCCCGCGTCCAATCCCTTTACCCGGTCGGCCACCGCATCGCGAGCGGTGAGAATCAAGACCGGGAGGGTATTTCGTTGGGAACGCAATCGGGTCAGTAGCTCCAGTCCGTTCTTGCGCGGCAGGCCAATATCCAACAGAAGCAACTCGTACACATCCTCTTCCAGCGCCAATTCAGCGGCCACGCCGTCCCTCACCCAATCCACGGCATACCCTTCCCGCTTGAGTCCAATTTGGACGCTTTTACCAATCATCGAATCGTCTTCCGCCAATAGCAGCCGCATAACGCACCCCAAATAAAGGCAAGCCTATCCCGCCTGGTTATTATCCCGTCGATCATTCAACGCACCTCCGGCGCGGGGCCGCAGATTGTCGCCCCGCCGGAAAACAATTAGGTGATACCTGGAATGAACATACCCAAATCGGACACCCGCAAAAACCCCCTCCCCGACCCTCCCCTTATCAGGGGAGAGAGAAAAAGCCCTCTGATTACAAGGGGCTGGGGGTTTAATGGGCAAGCTCTTTTGCGGAAATCACCTAACCGCTCTGAAAATTCACGACTCGATTTCCGGCGGCGGATGCCACAAAATGCCGGGCGATTGGGCGGAGCTGGCACCGCCAGCATTGCCGGAAGTCAGCACCCAATGAGGCACCGGAAGTGGCGCTCCATTTCAACGGCCCGCTCGATAACGCCTTACCGAACACCGGGCGGCAATGCTGGGATATTCATGGCTTAAGGTAAAACTCCATGCGTCGGCTTATCAAATGGGCAACCAACCGCTGGCTGCTGACATTGACGGCAGTGCTGTTGATCTACACCCTCATTGGATTTTCGCTCGTCCCTTTTCTTGTTCAGCATTACACGCCACGCTTGGCCGCCGACTGGCTCAAGCGGCGGGCTTCCGTCAGCGAGGTCCAGTTCAACCCGTATTCGTTCACTGTTGAAATTAGGGATTTGGCCTTCGACGAAGCGGACGGACAACCCCTGCTGGCGCTCAAGCGCTTATTCCTAGATTTCGAGCCGTCCCAGTTCCTTGCCAGCCGCACCTTAGCCTTGGCGGACCTGCAACTCGACGGGCCATCCGCCAGCCTAGTGCTGGACCCAGCCGGCAAGCTCAATCTGGCGAAAATCGCCGCCAGCCTGCCCCAATCCGAGGAGCCGACTCCGCCCCCCGCCGACGAGCCGCCGCCCCGTTTTGTATTGGGCCGCTTCACCCTGACTGACGGCGCGGTCAAGTTCACCGATCTCGGCAAATCACCGCCCATAAACGAAACCGTCGAGCATCTCGACCTGGAACTCAAGGGCATTTCGACCCTTCCCGACCGCCAAGGCGCCTACCAAATCGAAGCCGCATTGCCCGACGGCGGCAAATTGGCATGGCGAGGCGATGTCTCCCTGAGTCCCGTGGCGTCGAGCGGCGAATTAAAGATCGAGGCACTTCGCTTGGCGACCCTGTGGAACTTTATCAAGGACCGGCTGAACCTAGCCGAACCGGGCGGCGTTCTCGACCTATCCGCCCAATACCAACTCAGCTATGCCAAAGATAAAACCGCGTTGTCGGTCAGCCATGGCGTATTCAAGCTTTCTGGGCTGCGGCTAATTTCCGCCCAGGCTAAAGAGCCGCTGCTCGCTTTGGAAGAAATCGGTTTCGACCAAGCCAGCTTCGATCTGTCCGGGCAGACCATTCGCGTCCCCGTCCTCACCATCCGCAAAGGCACGGTCAATGCGTCGGTCGATGAATCCGGCCAAGTCGATTGGCTAACGCTGCTCAAACCCGAATCGGTCGGCAAAACGCCCCAACCCACCCCGCCAGCGCCCGAACCGCCCGCCCCCGGCCAACCCTGGAAAGTGGCGCTTGAAAAATTCGAAATCGCCGAACTCAGCCTCAACTACGCCGACGCCAGCCACAAATCGCCGTTTGCCGTATCGGTCGGCGACTTTGGACTCAGTTTTGGTGCCGAAGCCGAAGCTGGCGCGGACGTCCCGAAGGCCCGTGTCGATCAGTTGGCCCTTCACCTCAACCAGGCCACGCTGACCCAACCCGGCAAGTCCGCGCCGCTTTTCGGCTGGGATTCGTTCGCGGTGGCGGGCGGTCGTCTCGATTTAGAAAAGCGGGAAGCCGCCATCAAAAGCGCCGATCTCAAAGGCGGCGGCACGGCCATTGTTCGAGAAGCGGATGGCACGCTTCGCCCCCTCGATATATTCGCCCCGAAGGGAGCAGCCAAGTCCGCGCCAACCAGCGACACCCATCCCAACGCGCCGGAGCCATCGGAAAACAAGCCCTGGCGTTTCGCGCTGGATCAATTCTCCCTGCAAGGCTTCGGCGTGGCACTCACCGACCGGAGCCTTGCACCCGAATTGGCCTACCACGTTGATGACATTCGGGCGACCGTCAACCACGTCAGCAATGACGGAAAAACCCCCGTAACCTTTGACGCCCAACTCAAAGCCAGGCAGGGCGGCGCGTTGCAAGCTTCCGGCACAGCCTCGCCGACAGGCGACTCGGCCCAAGCCAAAATCAAGATCGACCGCCTCAACCTGACACCGTTACAGCCCGTCATCAGCCAATTCGCGGCCCTCAAGCTCGATAGCGCCAACGCCTCCACCGACCTGAACGTGAATTTCCGCCAAGGCGAATCCAGTCCATCAGTACAAGCCACTGGCGGTGCCAGCCTGAATAAGCTGTCGCTCAAGCAATCCAAGGATGGCAAGCGGTTCCTGGCCTGGAAAAGTTTGGCGGTCAACGGCCTGAGATTCGGCTTGGCGCCGGATGGCTTATCCATTAAAGAAGTGCGAATCGTCGAACCCGACACGATCATCGCGATTGCCAAGGACCACAGCACCAACCTCGCCGCCGTCTTCAAACCGCAAAAGCCGGAGCCGCGCCCGGCCAAGCCGCCCGCCCGTCCCGACAAATCCAAACCCGCCGCCACTCAACCGTTTCCGGTTTCGGTGGAGCGGGTCCGCATCGACGACGGCCAGATTGATTTCAGTGACATGAGCCTAGTGCTGCCCTTCGCCACCCACATTCACGACTTCGATGGCGCGGCGACGGGCATTTCGATGACACCCAAGAGCCGGACCACCCTGAAATTCACGGGACGGGTGGATGAATACGGCGAGGTGAAAGTCGATGGCTCCTTAAATCCGCTGCAAATCAAGGCGTTCAGCGACATCAACGTGGTGTTCCGCAATGTCGCGATGAGTTCGCTTTCCCCCTACAGCGCCACCTTTGCCGGGCACAGGATCGAGTCCGGCAAGCTCAACCTGGACCTCACCTACAAGATCGACAATAGCCGCCTGAAAAGCCAGAACAAAATCGTCCTCGACCAATTCACCTTGGGCGAGAAAGTCGAAAGCCCGGACGCCTTGGACCTGCCCTTGGATCTCGCCATCGCCCTGCTCACCGACAGCGAGGGCAAAATCCAGGCGGCGGTGCCCATCGAAGGCGACATTGACAATCCGCAATTCGACTATGGCACGGTGGTCTGGGATGCCGTGGTGAACTTGGTCAAGAAAGTCGTCACCGCCCCCTTCAACGCCATCGCCGCCGCGTTCGGGGGAAGCGATGAAAAACTCGACGCCGTGCTGTTTGAACCAGCCAAGGACGCCATTCCGCCGCCCGAGCGGGAGAAGCTTCACAAAGTGGCCGAGGCGCTCGCCCAGCGACCAAAGCTCCGGCTGACCGTGCATGGCGGGTTCAATCCAACGCTGGACGGGGCCGCGCTTCAATCGCTGGAGGTCCGGCGCGATCTGGCCCGCCAGATGAACGTGGCCTTGTCGCCCGGCGAGGAATCCGACGCGGTGTCGTTCGGCGATGCCGCCACGCAACGGGCACTGGAAAAGCTTGCTTCCAAGCGGGGCGGCGGTATCGCGGAAGCCGCGCAGGCTGACTATCAGAAGGAAACCGGCAGGCCCCCGGCAGGCCCCCGGCGCGGATCGGTGCCGTGGCTGGGCTGGTGGGGCGGGCCAGCGACACCCCGGAGTTCTACGAGAAGCTATTTAATAAGCTGGTGGAGACGGCACCCTTGCCGCCCGACCAACTGGAAGCCCTCGCCCAGCGGCGCGGACTCGCCGTGATAACGGAATTGGCCGACAAGCAGCATTTGGATAAAGCGCGGATAGCTGTCGGCAAAATCGAAGCCACCGAGGACAGCCCCGAAGGCAAAGTACCCGTGAAGCTGGAGCTTATGGCCGAGTGAATCAGGTGGCTGGGTTGATGAGCGGAATCCAGCCCTTCGGCACTACGAAGCGCGGGGTTTTACGCTCCGCCAGCCTGCCCCGCTAACCACCCGCCACTTTTTCCATATCCAGAACGACTGGCAGCCAAACCCGGAAGGTCGCGCCCCGCCCCGGCTTTGAATCGGCGGAAATACACCCGCCGTGAGCTTCAACGATGGTGCGACAGATGGACAAGCCCAGCCCGATGCCGCCCGGCTTCGTGCTGACGAAAGGCTCGGTCAGGTTGGCCGCCATATCGTTGGGAAAACCCACGCCGGTATCACTGAATCCAAGCTCGATGCCATCGTGCCCCATGGGCTTGGCCTGTAACCGCAACTCGCGGCTGTCGGAATCGCAGGATTCCATGGCCTCCATGGCGTTCACAATCAGATTCAACACCAATTGCTGCAAATGAACCCTCCGCCCCCAAACCATGGGCAGGCTTGGCGACAAATCCATCCTCAGCTTGACGTGGCGACGCCGCAACTCCGCCTGGACCAACAGTAGGCAATCGTCGATCAAGGCCGGGAAGGACAGCCTTTCCCACTGCTGATCCTGCCGCCGCACCAAGCCGCGTATCCCCTTGACCACTTCGGAGGCCCGCGTGGAAAGCCGCAGGGTCTCGTTGATGACCTCGGCCAGGGCCGGATTGTGGGCCAGCACATCGCCGAACCTCAAACTCGCGCCGCCCAAGTAATTGGCGATGGCACCCAGCGGCTGGTTGATTTCATGGGCCACCATGGCGGCGAGCTCGCCCGCCGTGGTGAGCCGCTGCGCGTGGAGCAATTTCTCCTGCTGCTCCCGCAGGCGCTCTTCCAGTGCCTTGCGCTCGCTGATGTCGCGGTACACCCCGGCGGCCCGCAAGGGTTTGCCCAAAGCGTCATGTTCCAGCACCCGGCCACGGGCGGACACCCACGCCCATTGCCCCGTCGCGGGGATTAGGTAGCGGTATTCGGCCTCGTAGAATGGCAACCGGCCTTGCAGATGGGCCTCCAACGATTCAAGCGTCCGCTCCCGGTCGTCCGGGCACAGCCCACTCACCCAAACTTCATAGCGCCAGCTAATATCGTTCGGGGTTCGCCCAAACAGCTTCGCCCAGCGGTCGTCCACGGTCATCGCCCCGGTGCCGATGTCCCACTCCCAGGAACCCAGCTCCGCGCCCATCAAGGCCAATTCCAGCCGCCGCTCACTTTCCTGCAAAGCCTGCTCGGCGCACTTGCGTTCCGTGATGTCCTGTATCACCGCGCCAGCGGCGACGATCTCTCCACCCACCTTCAACGGATAGTAATTCGCCAGCCAATGCCGCCTGATGCCCGGCTGGGCCAGGGTCTCGCCCGCCACCTCGATGTTGGCGACCACTTCCCCCAGCGCCACCGCCCGCCGATAACACGACTCAAGCATGGGCCAGAGGTTCGGTACGATGTCTCGCACCGAGCGGCCCACATGTTGGGAAGCCGGCACGCCGGTCATTTCGGCATAGGCATGATTGATGTGGATGTACTGAAAATCGCGGTCAACGAACGCCATTCCCACTGGCGCCGCCGTTTGCAGGGCATCGAGCAAGGTGCGATTGAAGCGCAGATCCTCCTCCACCCGCTTGCGCTCGGTAATGTCGATGCCAATCCCGATGCTCGTGCCGTCGGACAACAGAACATTGGCCCACGAAGTGTGGAGCAATCGCCCGTCTCTGGTCATGACATCGAAATCGAAAAAACCGGGACGCGGGTTGCGTATGAAGTCGATGACCGCCTTTCGCACCACCGGGTCCGGGTAGAGTTCGGCAAACAAATCCCGCGCCTGAATATCTTCCAGCGACCAACCCAGGGTTTGGGTCCAACAATGATTGACGAACAGGAGCCGCCCGTCGGAATCAATGAAGTCGATCATCACCGGGATGTTGTCGAAGATGGTTTGCAGGATTTCCTTCTGGTGCCGCAACTCCAATTCGGCCCGCTTCCGTTCGGTAATGTCAGCCAGGGCGCCGGTGGCATAAATCGGCCTGCCGCCCGCGTCCGTCAGGATGCGCCCCCGGTCGCGCACCCAGCGGATCGCGCCATCGGGCAGCAGGACGCGGAACTCCTCGTCGTAGACGCCGCCCTCGGTCGTCAGCCGCCGGAACGCGGCCTCAATACGCGCCCGATCATCCAAGGGGATGCGGGCGGTGCTGGGCACGACCGGTGCCGCACTAGACTCGGGGGGCAGGCCGAGTATCCGGTTGACGTTGGCGTCCCGCGATTCCAGTCCGGCCTCAAAGTCGATCCACCAAGTCCCCACCTCGGCGGCTTCGACGGCGAAATGTAGCCGCTCGTTCTGCTCATGGCGCAGCCGCTCCATGGCTTGCTGCTGCGCCGCCAACTCGGCCTGCAAGCCTTCGATGCAGCGCCGGTCCGCCGTTTGGCGTTCGAGCAAACTAGCAAACGCCTCAATGGCCGAGAGCCATTCCGGCTGCGAGTAATTATCGCGGAGGCACGCATCGGCATAGGCCGCGTCGGCTTTGTCGGCCCGGCCCAGCAGGCGGATCACGAAAACCGGGGCAATGGTCCGTTCCCGGGTCACCTGACAGAATTCGCCCAGATCGAAACTGGGCCGTTCTCCGCGCAGCAGAATCAACACTGGCTCCGGCCCGAATTGCCGGACGAACTCAAGCGCCGCCGCCCTGTCCGACGCCTCGCCCACCCGGAAACCGGCACGTTCCAGCACCCGGCTCCGCGCCGCACTGGAACGACGATTGCCGTCGATGTTCAGCAATACCACATGTCCCATGGAAGCTGTTCCCCAAGAGTATCGAAAAACGAACAACCCGCCGCTTCGCTAACCGCCCCAGCGGGCCAGCGGCGCGCCAAGGCCAAGAGGGCGTGAATTCTCCTCCTCCCGCACCACGGACGCCTCTTCCAGGATGCGGTCTTCGATCCACTGCACCGCCTCGTCCAGCTCGCTGAAAATCCGCGCCGCCCGCTGATTGCGAACCAGCCCGACCTGATTGAAATAACGCTGCATATCAAGCCCGGAAGGCACCCGCGAAGGCAATTGGCTGAAAATCAGGAAGCCTTCCCGCTCGGCCAGCTGGTCCTTGATTTGCTCAAGAACATGGGCGGCGGTCACGTCCACCGACTGCACCCGGCGCATGTCG
>NZ_JBTEKS010000159.1:0-9272 GCF_054333355.1 Methylomagnum sp.
CGGCAGGGAGTCGTCCACGAACAGCGAGAAGAGGCCGAGGCCGGTGATGTAGACGGCGATGGCGATGAGGAACACGTCAACCGCTTCGATCAGGCCGACGGCCAGGGTCTTGGCGGACTTGGGGGAAAGCACGCCGTCTCGAACGGCGTCCACGAAAGTCTTTCCCACGACCAGCAGCTCGTACACGAGCAGGCTGATCGAACCCAGCAGGGTGCCGGCCACGGCCAGCAGCACCAGGTAGCGGGTCGAGGCCAGTATGTGCTTCAGAATCACGTCCTCCCTCCCGTGGGCGGGCGGGCCGACCCCGGTGCCTCCGGCGCGATGCCGACCCCGCCCGAGGCTGAGCAGGTTAGGGCGGCAACCACGGTGGGCGAAAACCTGAGCGAGACCACCCGGCTCAGTCCGGCAGTTTGCCGATCAAATCCATGTGCTATACGCCTTCCAGCAGATACTCCGGGCAGAACGTCGCACGCTGCCCCAAGGCCGACCCGTGGTCCGCGAGGAACGACTCCGCGCACTGCCGGCCTTCGTCGCGCAGCATCGAGAGGAATCCCCATTCCGCGTTGAGCTTGGACGAATAGCCAAGCTCCACCATTTTTTCGCTGCTGATCCGGTGCATGCGCATGGCGGCCCAGCGCGCCCCTTCGGTCTTGCCGGGGTCGGCGACCTGCCGCAGCAGGGCGATCATGCGCAACTCTTTAAGCAGGGAGCCGTTGAAGGAAATCTCGTTCAAGCGATTCATGATATCCCGCGCACTGCGCGGGGTGCCTGGCCGCTCCACCGGGTTGATCTGCACCAGGACCGTGTCGTTCGCGTTGCATTCCCGCACCAGGGGCGAGATGGTGGGATTGCCCGAGTAGCCGCCGTCCCAATAGGCCTCGCCGTCGATCTCGATGGCCTGGAACATGGTGGGCAGGCAAGCGGAGGCGAGCAGCGCGTCGGGCGTCACGTCCTCATTGCGGAAGACCCGCGGTCGGCCGGTGCGGACATTGGTGGTGGTGACGAAGACCTTGACCGGCGAGCCGGCCAGCCGCTCGAAATTGATGGATTCCGCGAGGATGTCCCGCAAGGGGTTGAAGGCGCCGGGGTTCATGTCGTAGGGCGAAAAGAGGCGGGAAGCTATGTCCAGCGCCATGAAAACCGGCGAAAAGTCCAGGGTCCAGCGACCCATCAGGATATCCAGGGGAGTGCGGCGCAGCGGGCTGTAGCGGGCGGCATCGGAGACCCGCCGCCAGTACCGCTCCAGTGCGGCGCGCGCTCCGGCGGCCCCGCCCTCGGCGTAGCCATCGCTGAACACCGCCGCGTTCATGGCCCCGGCGGAAGTCCCGGAAATCCCGTCGATGCGGATCCAATCTTCCTCCAACAGCCGGTCCATCACGCCCCAGGCGTAGGCGCCATGGGCGCCGCCGCCCTGCAGGGCGAGATCGAGAAGCACGGGCTTACGCGGCTCTTCGGGATTGGAACTTGAGATGGATTCGGTCATCTTGATACCTGAGGTTGTGGGCGTGGGATAAGTAAATTTGGCGGCGCGGGCTTGGTTGTAGGCTGCGCCAGCCCTTGTGGGATATTGCCCAGGGCAATCGCGCTAGAAGCGAAAACCTGTTTTTGGTCCCCCCTCACCCCAACCCTCTCCCGCTGGAGAGGGAGACAGACAAAGAATGCCCACATAGGGCGGCACCCTCGGGAATCACTCGGCGTTTCATGCGTGACGAAGCACTAGGCTCTTCCGCCGTTCACGGGCATCGGATCGGGCTTGGCGGTCACACTACTCTTCCTGCCCCATGGTTGACGATCCTGATTTCGGCCAGTCTCCGAATGAGGTAAAAGGGGCTTACCCAAGCGGCGGCGTTGCCCCGCCGCGACGCTTCGCCCCAACCGACTCCTTCAGGGGCGGCTGATTTCTTCAATCCCACAGGGGGTTCGGTATGCTTCGATGGCAGGCGGCATGGATCGCCGCGATAGTGGCCGTGGCGGTGTTCGCCGGATGTCAGCGCACCGTGCGCCTCATGCCGGCTCCGGTGGCCTTCGCCAGCGGTGAGCACAGCCCGTTCCCGGCGAATTCCCCGGTGGAAAAATCCAATCTCGTCGAGGTCTTTTACGCGACCAATCGCCTGCCTCTAGGGCCGCGCGGTTCCCGGCTCTACACTATCGTGCCCGACCAATCCCTGTACCTTGGGCGGGCCGTGGTGCGCATCGGGGCCGGGGACAAGTCCTGGGAAGAGCTTCATGCCCTGTCCACGACGGACCCGGAAAGCCGCCGCCCGGCGCTCAGTCTGGATTCCCTGGACGAGCTGGCCACCCTCCGGGATAACGACTCATCCATGGCTCTGACCGCCGAGGCGCACGGGTTTTTCGAAGCCATCAATCAGGCCTTGGCCCAAAGCCTCGACAAAGACCTGACCGTTTATGTGCACGGCGCCAATTCCAGCATGAAGATTGCGGCGGCCCAAGCCGCGCAGTATCGGCATTTCACCGGTCGCCATTCCGTCGTGCTGATGTTCGCCTGGCCTTCGGCGGAACGGGGGATGCGCTACTTCACCGATGTCAGGAACGCCCGCGCCTCGGTCCCGGCATTCGCCCGCCTGCTGGATTTTCTGGCGCGGCAGACCACCGCCAAGCACATCAATATCGTGGCCTACAGCGCGGGTTCGCAGGTGCTGAGTCCCGCGCTGGTCGAGCTGCGCCGGTTGCGCCGGAGCGATTCGCTGGCCGACGTGCGCCTGGGTGAGCTGTATTTCGCGGCACCGGATATCGCCTTTCCGACCTTCGTCCGCCAGTTGCCGCGATACATCGATTTCGTGCGGCGGGTGACGGTGTCGGTGAATCTGAATGACGCCGCGCTCGCCCTGTCGAGTTGGGTCCACGGGGTTTCACGGCTGGGCCGGCCCGACTCGACCGAACTCTCCGACGCGGATTCGGACTGGCTCGTCAAGGCGGCGGAAAAGCTCGATTTCGATGTGATCTCGGTGGAACCGGCAGTGATTCCAGGACTCGGGCGCCGCTCGCACGCTTTTTGGTACGAGCATCCCTGGGTGAGCAGCGATGTGATGATCAAGCTACTGTTTCACATTCCGCCGACCGCCCGTGGGCTGGACCGGAACCGCTACCGGGACCGCTTTCCCTTCTGGACGTTTCCGCCCGATTATGACCGGCGCGTGGTGGATGTCCTGCGCGAGTTGCGTTCCGGGCGCCCGACGCCGAAATCCGAAAAAGCCGGGGGCGGAACCGGGCCGGGGACGAATCCGCGACCGGCGGAATAACGCCGGGCATCCGGCCTGGAACCGGGCAATCAATCGGAAAACCTCGGCCTCCTTCCACGCCCGCCCAAGCGACCGGCGGATTGGGCGCCTCATCAAAGGGCGCCGCCGACGTATCAGGGCAATCGCGCTATGTGAATTTCTCCCTCTCGCCTTTGGGAGAGGGCGGGGTGAGGGTGTCAAAACAAGATTTCTTCCTTAGAAGGACCGAAGTTCCGATCTCGCGGTGGAGGTTGGAAAGGCTATAAATCCCTATTTTAGATACCCTCACCCCAACCCTCTCCCAAAGGCGAGAGGGAAAAAATAGCCGCCTCCGACATAGCGCGATTGCCCTGGCCGACGTATCCCTTCGATTGATATTTGGTGAGGCACATCGCTGGTAAGATGCCCGAGCCTGCTGACGCAGGCGGCCCGTGTGACGGATGAGCGCGGGTTTAGCCCGCCCACCGACAAGGAGAAGTCTTATGAAAAAAGCTGCAAGCACGCTCACCCTGGCCATCGCGTTGTTGGGCGCCGTCCATGGCGGCGCTGTCGCCGCGGCCGGTGCAGCCCGGGCGGGTTCCGAGGCCGCGCCGGGCCAGCACTTCCATCCCCAAGGCAAGCTGCCCTCGAAGTTCACGATGGCCCTGCGCAATGGCGCGAAGGCCGCGCTGCCGTTCGACGACAAGCGGGATTTCGACGAGGCCGGGAAGGGATTCATCGCCGCGCCGCCGTACCAGCGGATCATGGCCGATGCCGGCCAGGTCGCCTGGGACATGGCGAGTTACGAGTTCCTGCTGAAGGGCCAGGACTTCGAGAGCATCCATCCCTCGCTGCAACGCCAGGCCATCCTGAACATGGCCTATGGCCTCTACGAGGTCGTGCCGGGCCGTATTTACCAGGTGCGCGGCTTCGACCTCGCCAACATCAGCTTCATCAAGGGCGATACCGGCTGGATCGTCTTCGATCCGCTCACGGCCCAGGAAACGGCCCGGGCGGCCCTCGAATTCATCAACGGGAAGCTCGGCCAGCGCCCGGTCGTGGGGGTCGTCTACTCCCACTCCCATGTGGATCACTTCGGCGGTGCGCGCGGGGTGGTGGATGAGGCGGCCGCGCGCGATGGCAGGGTGCCAGTGATCGCGCCCAATGGCTTCCTGGAGGCCGCCATCTCCGAGAACGTATTCGCGGGCAATGCCATGTCGCGGCGCACCCAGTACCAATACGCCGTGCTGCTGGCACGCAGCCCTTTCGGCCATGTGGATCAGTCGATCGGCAAGAACGTGGCGAACGGCAATGTGGGGCTGATCGCCCCGAACCGCCTCATCGAGAAGGACTTCGAGGAGGTGACGCTCGACGGCGTGAAAATGGTGTTCCAAAACACGCCCGACACCGAGGCGCCGGCCGAGATGAACACCTACTTCCCGCAGTTCAAGGCCTTCTGGGCGGCGGAAAACATCACCGGCACGATTCACAATATCTACACCCTACGCGGCGCTCCGGTGCGCAATGCCTTGAACTGGTCGAAGCACATCAACGCCGCGCTCTATAAGTTCGGCCAGGAAGCCGAGGTGATGTTCGCTTCCCATAGTTGGCCGCGCTGGGGCAACCCACGCATCCAGGAAGTGATGCGCGCCCAGCGCGACGTGTACGCCAACCTCAATAACCAATCCCTGCATTACGCCAACCAGGGCGTGACCATCAACGAGATCCACAACGTCTACCAGCTTCCGGCCAGCCTGCAAAAGCAGTGGGCCGCTCGCAGCTATCACGGCTCGGAAATGCACAACAGCCGAGGCGTGATCAACCGCTTCCTGGGCTACTGGGATGGCAACCCGGCCACGCTCATCCCGCTCTCGCCCAAGGACTCCGCCCCGCTCTACGTCGAAATGATGGGTGGGGCCGGCAAGATCATGGCCAAGGGCAAGCAGCTCTTCGACCAGGGCAAGTACCTCGAAGCCTCGGAGATACTGAACCGGCTGGTCCTAGCGCAACCCAGGAACCAGGCCGCCAAGAACCTGCTGGCGGATGTCTTCGAGCAGCTCGGCTACCAAAGGGAAAGCCCGAGCCTTCGCAACAGCTTCCTGCAGGGGGCTTATGAACTGCGTTCCGGGCTGCCGGGCGGCATGCCGGTCAAATCGACCGGGCCGGATGTGGTCCGGGCGATGTCGACCGAGAACTGGCTCGACTTCCTCGGCATCAGCGTGGACCCCAAGAAGGCGGAGGGCATGAAGTTCGCCATCAATCTGGTGACCCCGGACAACGGCGAGCATTACCTGGTGGAGATGAGCAACGGGACGCTGACCAACATCAAGGGCGTGCAGGCCGGGAAGCCCGATCTCACGATCACCGTCAACCGTACCGACCTCGATCAGGTGATGATGGACTCCAGCACCTTCGATGACTTGATCAAGGCCGGCAAGGCGAAGTTCGACGGTGACCGCAAGCCCTTCGATCAGATCAGGGGGCTCCTGGTCCAATTCACGCCGGACTTTGAGATTCTCCCGGGAACCGCCGCCGCGAAAACAGCCCAGCCGCAAGAGTCGAACCCGTTCAAGGTGAATGACTTGGCCCCGGCCAACTCGGCCGGCGACTGACAGTAAAGGCGCAGCCCCCCTGATAAGGGAGGCAGGGCAATCGCGCTATGTGCGTAACGAAGCTGTTGTCCCCCCTCCAGCGGGAGAGGGCTAGGGTGAGGGGAAGTCCAAAAGGGTTTTTCCCCGCCGATCCGCCATGGATTCATATGCCCGTGAGGAGAAAAAGCCTGTTTTTGATCCCCCTCACCCCAACCCTCTCCCGCTGAAGAGGGAGAAAGACAGAGAATGCCCGCATAGCGCGATTGCCCTGGGTGTTGACTGAGCTTCGTTGCAAATCGGGAAGGGCTGGGCCGGATTCCAACCCGTCAAATCCGCTCAACAGCTTGGCGTCGCCACCAACCTTGAAGCGCCAATCCCCCCTGTGGCATTATTTCCGCCCATTTCCGAATTCCCCCAAGATCACCTCGGCGTGGTCTTTTTTTTTACATCCACCGCAATTAACAAGGTAGAAACGCAATGCCCGGCCGCAATCATCTTTATATCCCCGGTCCCACCAACGTCCCCGATTCCGTCCTGAGCGCCATGCATGTGCCGATGGAGGACCACCGCAGCCCCAGCTTCCCCAAGCTGGTCAAGCCGCTGCTGGAAGACCTCAAGCAAGTATTCCGCACCGAGGCCGGCCAATGCTTCATCTTCCCCGCCACCGGCACCGCCGGCTGGGAAATCGCCACCACCAACACGCTGTCCCCCGGCGACAAGGTGCTGGCCTACCGCTTCGGCCAGTTCACCCACCTGTGGATCGACCTCGCCAAGCGCCTCGGCTTCGAGGTGGAATACACCGAAGTGCCGTGGGGCCAGGGCGTGCCGCTGGATCATCTGGAAGCCCGCCTGAAGGAAGACGCCGGCCACGAAATCAAGGCCGTGCTGATCTGCCACAACGAAACCGCCACCGGCGTCACCAGCGACCTGCCGGGCGTCCGCAAAGCCTTGGATGCGGCCAACCACCCGGCGCTGTTCTTCGTGGACGGCGTTAGCTCCATCGGCTCCTTGGAATTCCGCTTCGACGACTGGGGCATCGACGTGGCCCTGGCCGGCACCCAGAAAGGCTTCATGCTGCCCGCCGGTCTGGCCGTGTTGGCGTTCAGCCAGAAAGCCCTGGCCGCCCGCGCCACCGCCAAATGCCCCCGCGCCTTCCTCGACATCCAGGACCACATCGTCCACAACGCGGGCGGTTATTTCCCCTACACCCCGGCCATTTCGCTGCTGTATGGCCTGCGCAAGGCGCTGGACTTGATGCTGGAAGAAGGCATGGACAACATCTACGCCCGCCACGCCCGTCTGGCGGAAGGCGTGCGCCGCGCCGTCGGTGGCTGGGGCTTGAAGATGTGCGCCCAAGACCCGAAGTGGTATTCCAACTCCGTCACCGCGATTGTCGTGCCGGAAGGCTTCGACGCCCGCGACGTGATGCACTACGCCTATCACCGCTATAACCTGTCGCTGGGCGCGGGCCTCTCGGAAGTGCTGGGCAAGGTGTTCCGCATCGGCCACCTGGGCGACCTCAACGAACTGATGCTCGCCAGCGCCATCACCGGCTCCGAGATGGCCATGCGCGACGCTGGGATTCAGGTCACGCCCGGCAGCGGCATCGCGGCGGCGGCGGAATATTGGCGGGAGACCGCCGCGCCGTTGGCGCCTCGCGGCTAAGTGCCCAGTAAACCTGTAGGTCGGGCATGTACTCATGCCCGACATTGCTCGCTCCGGGGAATAGCGTCGGGCATGAGTACATGCCCGACCTACAAGGCTGCATTCCCATGACCAAACCCAAAGCCCTAGTCACCCGCCGCTGGCCCGAACCCTGCGAGGCCCGGCTGCAAGAATTGTTCGACGTGACCCTCAACGCCGACAACCATCCCTTAAGCAAGGAAGAACTTCAGGACGCCCTGCGTAATTACGACGCGGTCCTCCCCACCGTCACCGACGCGCTCAGCGCCGACGTCCTCAGCGTCGAGCCACTCCGCTGCAAAATACTCGGCAACTTCGGCGTGGGCTTCAACCACATCGACATCGCCACCGCCAAGGCGCGGGGCATCACCGTCACCAACACGCCCGACGTGCTGACCGACAGCACCGCCGACATCGCCATGCTGCTGATGCTGGCGGCGGCCCGGCGCGGCGGCGAGGGCGAACGGCTGGTGCGCTCGGGGCAATGGACCGGCTGGTATCCGACCCAGATGCTCGGCACGCAAGTCACCGGCAAGACCCTCGGCCTGATCGGCTTTGGCCGCATCGCCCGCGCCATGGCGACCAAGGCCCATTTCGGCTTCGGGATGTCCATCGTGTTCTACAACCGCTCGCCCGTGCCGGATGACGTGATCGCTCACTTCAACACCCGATCCGCCGCCAGCATTGAAGATGTGCTGCAAGCGTCCGATTTCGTTTCCCTGCACTGCCCCGGCAGCCCGGAGAACCGCCATCTCATCAACGCCGAACGCTTGGCGCTGATGAAGCCTTCGGCCATCCTCATCAACACGGCGCGGGGCGATGTGGTGGATAGTGAGGCGCTGATTAAGGCACTCAAAAACAAGACCATCGCCGCCGCCGGGCTGGATGTGTACGAAGGCGAACCCCGGCTGAATCCCGGTTTCCTCGACCTGGACAACGCCGTCCTGTTGCCCCATCTGGGCAGCGCTACCCAGGAAACCCGCGTGGCGATGGGAATGCGGGTGATTGAAAACGTCGCGGCTTTCTTCAATGGCGAAACGCCACGGGACCAGGTGGTTTGAACCGCAATGGGTGATGATTTCCCCCTCACCCCAACCCTCTCCCTCAGGGAGAGCGAGCAAATAGCACTCTGGCCGGAAGGAATACTCTCCCCGGACAAATACGCCGAACGGTGGGGGCAGCTTAAACCGGCCTTCCGGGCGCGGATGGCGGAACAGCGCATCCCGGCAGAACTGGCCGACGAACTCGCGGGCATTTATTTACCGCTGGCCGCGTGGATTCAGCGCCAGCGAGGCCCACAATCTCTGGTTGTCGGCGTGAACGGCGCTCAAGGCTCGGGCAAATCCACCCTGTGCGATTTCCTGAGGCTCGTGCTGAAAGAAGCCCACGGCCTCCGCGTGGCGGGCTTCTCCATCGACGACCTCTACAAGACTCGCGCCGAGCGGGAATGGCTGGTCCGCGAGGTTCATCCGCTGCTCATCACGCGGGGCGTGCCCGGCACCCATGACGTTGATTTAGGACTCGCCACGCTCCACGCCCTCCAATCCGCCCAACCGGGCGACCTGACCGCCCTGCCCGCCTTCGACAAGGCCCGCGACGACCGCCGCCCCAAAGCGGACTGGCCGCGCTTCCGGGGCCGACCGGACATCATCATTTTCGAGGGCTGGTGCGTGGGCACCGCGCCGCAAACGGATCAAGCACTGGCTGAACCCGTGAACGAGCTGGAGAAAAACGAGGACGTCGACGGCGCGTGGCGGCGTTATGTCAACGCGCAGCTAAA
>NZ_JBTEKS010000160.1:0-9269 GCF_054333355.1 Methylomagnum sp.
CCTGGTCCGCCGGGGTGGAAAACGGCGGTCCCTGCATCTCGTCGTTGTCGTATTCCAAGGTAATCAGCAGCATCGGCGCTTCCTCCGGCAACAGGGCCACCAGTTGTGCCGCGTAACGCGGCTGCGTCTCGGGCGGCATGGCGATGAGCGCGGCCCGGTCGTACACGGCACCGATTTCGGGCAAGTCCTCCCGGCGCAGGGCGAAGAAATCTCCTTGAATCAGGCAGACGCCCTCGGCTTCAAACGCCCGCAATCCATCGCCGAGGTCGCGGCTTTCCGGCTGCAAGCCCTGCTCGGCGAAGAACTCCCGCACCGCCAGCGGACTCAGTTCCACGCCCACCATCGGGTGCCCCAAGCGGCGCAAATACACCAAGTCCAGGCTCTTGCCGCATAGCGGCACCAGCACCGCCCGTTCCGCGCCGATGCCAAGGGACGGCCAATGCCGTTCCAATTGCTGGTTGACCGCATCGCGGTGGAAACCGATTTCGCGGCTTTCCCATTTTTCCAGCCAGAACTCTGTATCCATTGAAATACTCACTTGTGTAGGTCGGGCTTTAGCCCGATGTTGGCTGGGTTTCGGCCCAATGTAGGTCGGGCTTTAGCCCGAGGCCACTCAAACACGGAGTCGGGCTGAAGCCCGACCTACAGCTTACAAGCCCGCCGCCGCCTCGCCATCCTTGAACATCACCAACTGGTTCTCCGCCAGCTTGGTCCAGGCTTCGTTGTCCGTGAGCGGCAGCGTGGCGATGACGGTCACGCGGTCGCTGGGCGTGGTGACTTCGCTGAAATCCACCGTGATGTCCTGGTCCACCAAATGGGCCTGGGCGAAGGGCGCCCGGCGGGTGATGAAATGCAGGTTGGTGGAGCAGTGGGCGTAAAGCGCGTCACCGTCCGACAGCAGGTAATTGAAGACGCCGTGCCGGGCGATGTCCGGCGTCAGTCGTTGAAGCCTGCGGAAAATATCCTCGTCGCGGGGGCGCCCCTCCGGGAAGGCTTGCCGCAGGATATCCAGGATATGGCAGAACGCCAACTCGCTGTCGGTGTCGCCGACCGGCTGATATTGGCTCGACAGCGCGGGCCGGTAGTTTTCCAGGTTGCCGTTGTGGGCGAATATCCAGTAGCGGCCCCACAACTCCCGCTGGAACGGATGGCTGTTTTCCAGCGCGATGCGGCCTTGGGTGGCCTTGCGGATGTGGGCGATGACGTTGGTGGAATGGATCGGATAGCGCCGCACCAAGTCGGCCACCGGCGATTCGATCGTCGCCTTCGAATCCAGAAACACCCGGCAGCCGCGCCCCTCGAAAAAAGCGATGCCCCAGCCGTCCCGGTGATGGTCGGTCAGCCCGCCGCGCACATGGAAGCCTTCAAAGGAAAAACAAATGTCCGTGGGGACGTTGCAATTCATGCCTAGCAATTGGCACATGGGATGGGCCTTCGGAAGTTGGGAGGGGCGGCGCTAGTATGCCATGGGAGCGCGGCCATCCTGGCCGCGATTGAGCGGGCGAGACGCCCGCGCTCCATTCTCGCCTCATGCATCCGCCGCCGCATCTTCGCCAGTCTCGGCGGCGGCTGGAGCCGCCTCCGGTTCCGGCGCTGCTTCCGCCTCGCTAATCTTCGGCACCAAGGGAAAGAAGCCATCCAGCATGGCCGCTTCGGCGATGGGTTCGAGGAACGCCGCCTTGAGCGTCCACGAGAACACGCCCGCGAACAAATAGGGCCAAAAGCCCATGTTGATGGGGATGCCGGACACCAGCTTTTCAATGCCGATCAACAGCAAGGGATAAGCGGCGACGAGGCCCACGACTTCGAATATCGTGGCGATGATCCGGTATTTGAGCAGCGCGGCGTAATGCTGCTTCTGAATCGCAAGCCCTGCGGCGGCGGTGCGCTGGAAATCGCCCGCGCCCGCGAAGAAATACCAGGCCAGGATGGTTTGATGATTGCGACCGAATAGGTAGCCGAGGGCTTTGGCCTGATATTTCGCCACCGGGGAATCGACAACGACCGGAGCGGCGGACGCGGCGAGGTCGGCCAAGTCGCTTCGCACATTCCGATCCGCCTCAAACAACCCCGAACGGCTGGGGAAGCTCTCCGAGACCTGCCGCTTGGCATAGTCGATCTGCGCGTTGCCGCCGGGCAAGGTCTGGCCTTTCGCCAAGTCGGCCAGCAGCTTCAACAGCGGCGCCTGGATGCCGTGTAGCCAGACCGGGCGAACCTTGTACATCAGGTAACCAAACGCCGCGAAGCCCAGCGCCGCGCCGAGCGGCCCGATGGCGATGGCGTTCTTCGCCAGGGAGCCGAAGCCGATCAGCGTCCCGGCCCCGGCCAGGGTGGCGAGCAGGAATCCCAGCCCAACGCCGAAACAAATCGCGAAGCGGTACAGCACGAAAGGCATGGATTTCTCGATGGTCCGCGTCGCGGCCAGCAGGCTGAAATTGGACATGGATCACTCCTCTTGGTGGGGGGTTGGTAAGGCGGGCTTATTTTAATCGTTTGGGCGGGAACAAAGGCCGACTCGGTTTTGGAAACCGAGTCGGCCTACGGGAGTGCCGTAAACCCAGAAACACGAAGGCCGCCCAAATGGGCGGCCTTGTGATGAAAGCGGTCGATGATGGGAACGAGTTGGAAGTCGGTGAGAATTCCCTGCTCGTCCGAATGGACTGGTTAGTTGATCCCGTACTTCTGCATCCGATATAGCAGCGTGTCGCGGGAAATGCCCAGCAACCGGGCGGAACGGCTGCGGTTGCCATTGGTGCGGTTGAGCGCCTGACGGATCAGGTCCATCTCGACCTTTTCCAGGTCGATGCCCAGTTCCGGCAGGTCGAACAATGGCTTCTGCACCGGCGCACGATTGACGATCTCGGGCGGGAGGTTGTTTTCCTCGATGGTGCGGCCCGCCAGCAAGATGGATAGGCGCTCGCAAACATTGCGCAGTTCGCGGACGTTGCCCGGCCAAGCGTACCCGGAGAGGCGACCCATCGCGGTCTTGCTGAAGGACGCCGAGGGCAGCTTATGCTCCCCCGCGAAGTGGCCCATGAAGTGCTGCAACAAGACGTGGATGTCGCCCATCCGCTCCCGCAGCGGCGGGATTTCCAGGGGCACGACGTTCAGGCGGTAGAACAGGTCGCGGCGGAATTCGCCCTTGGCGATCTTGTCGTGGAGGCTGGCGTTGGTGGCGGCGATGATGCGCACGTCCACCCGGTTGGTGTGAGTCTCGCCGACCGGCTGGATTTCGCCGGTTTCCAAGAAGCGCAGCAGCTTGGCTTGCAGATGGATGGGCAGGGAATCCACTTCGTCCAAAAAGACGGTGCCGCCGTCCGCCGCGGGCAGGCGACCCTGCTGATTGCCGATGGCGCCTGTGAACGCGCCTTTCTTATGGCCGAACAACTCCGACTCCGCCAGGGATTCGGGTAGCGCGGCGCAGTTGAGCGTGATGAAAGGTTTGTCCGCACGGGGGCTGTGATGCTTCAAGGCCTGGGCCAGCACTTCCTTGCCGGTGCCAGTTTCGCCGACGATCAGGACCGTCACGTCCGTCGCCGCGACCATCTTGGCGCTCCGCAACAGCGCCTCGAAATTCGGCGATTGGCCGATTAACCTTTCAAACATAAGCTCACCTCCTCTACTCCTCCGTAACTTACATGCCTACCGAGTGGCGCACCATCGGATTGAGCCAGGGAAACGCCGCCAACAGGCCCAAGGCGATGAGGGTGATCCCTGTCGCCTGGCGAAATTTTTTCATTGTGGATAGCCGCACCATCCAAGAGGTCATTATACCGACCCCCATCACGGCGGGCATAGTGCCCAAGCCGAAGGCGAACATGGTGAAGGTGCTGCGCACCACGTCGCCGGTGGTCGCGGACAAGGCCAGGGCGGCGTACACCAAACCGCATGGCAGCCAGCCCCAGATCATCCCGAACACGAACGCCTTCGGCCAAGTCTCCACTGGCACCAGCCGGCGGCCATACGGCTCGATCCTCTGCCAGACCACGCCGCCCGCTTTCTCTATGTAGGCGAAGCGGGGAAACCAGCCCGCGATGTGCAGGCCCGCGCCAGCCATAACCAAGGCCGAGAGTATCTGCAAAATGCGGTGGCCGTGGCCTTCGCCGAGAGGCATGCTCAAAACATGCTCGGCCAGCCCCGCGAGCATTCCGGCCAGGGAATAGCTCACGATGCGGCCCATGTTGTAGCTGAACACGAAAGGAACCAGCAGGCGCTTGTTTTCGCGGATTTCGCGGCGAAGGCTCAAGGTCAACGAGCCGATGATGGAGCCGCACATCCCTAAGCAATGCAGGGCGCTGAACAGGCCCATCAACAGGGCGACCAAGTAGGATGTGCTGAACGCGTTATCTATATGATGCATAAGGCCGCGAAAGATACCACAAAATATCGGGTTGAACGACCTATAGGCCGGGAGTTATGAAGAATTGACCGGGACCGATTTGAAGACTATCCCGGTCACAAAAAAGCCCTTTCCTGGACAAGCGGGAAAGCCCCACGCAGCCTGACCCGCTTAGCCGAGTTGTCCTAGGAAGCACCTTGAGCTTCGACAGAAGAGAAACGGGCTTCTCCTCGCTGAGGCATTCCAAAACGAAACGCGGCTTCAACGAATTATTGGTTGTTTATGTATTCAAAGAACCGAATATCTTCTTTCAAGAATTCGCAAATATCTTTATTGGCTACCAGATTATCGTATTTTTGTAGATATGATTTGTCTTCGTTGTCATTATAAATCATGAGCCGATTACCACCCAGTTCCGGGATATATTTGGCGAGTTCGGTCACGAAGAACTGGATGTTGGCTAGGGGGACAAGCAGATAGCTATGCCTATTTAAAACATGAATCCCATTATTAAGTTGTGCTTGACCGGTTGTACAGAATAGCTGATAGGAATCCTGACCGTTCCAGAAATCGGTTTTTTTGTAAAACGTATCGTAGAAATGCTCGGGTGTCGGCTGTCTTCCGTTCATTTTTTCCACAAACTCGTAATGAGAAACCACTCGAGAGAACGGCTCTCGCACCACAGCCGCAAAAACAGGTTCGATGCCAACCCCCCTTAAAACACCTGTATAATGATATTCAAAATGTCCGCCGACGAACCGCAACTGATTAAAGTAAGCCTCGCGCTTTTCCAAAGGCACTTGGTCTAGATATAGGTATCCCAGCGGATTATTGTTTTCATGCTGCCAAAAATATCGTTCACGAGGCACCGTTTTTTGAAGCAATGCTCGAATCGCGGTGCCGCCAGTTTTAGGAATATGAAAGAAGCATACCAATTTTTGGATCGCCATAACGCATTAAACGCTTTAAAAAAAGTAATCCCCATCCCCAAGAATCAGGTTTAGGGCTTGATTGACTGACAAACCGGCCAAAGAGGCTGAAAAGGTGAGGCTGCCAAGCCTTTCAACCAAAGCAGCCCTTGCCATGCCCCAGCCAGCCCATCTTTATATCCCCTCAAACAAGGATACAGGCCGGGCCGGGGAATGGCGCTCATTACATTTTCCCAGACGATCAGCCAAATTGGAGTTTTTCCAGAACATTCAGCCGTCCTTGCGTATCGTCCTTGGCCAAGACCATCATCGCTATAAAACCGAATCCGAGACAACGGGGGTCCGTCTTGCGGAGTTCCTCCGCTGTTTCATGAGAGGGTTTCTCAAAGCTAAACTCTAAAGTATAAACCCCCCCTTTACCATCCACCGGCTCTATATCGGCAATGGGTATTTGAACCAACCGAGCGTTTGCGGTTTCGCAATTTTTGCTCAGCAAATAAGCGCCGTTCAAACTCACCTTGTAACTATGACTCATCAGCGACTCCAGGAAGCTAAGCTTTAGGTACATAACATAACCACGCTCACACCGGCTTTCCGGCTCAATTAAGAAACTGAGCCTGGCTTTTGGATAAGTGGACCATGTTCCCCAATGTTCCGGCGTGTGCCAGCCCGCTCCTAAGCGAAACTCCTGTCCGGTATAGAAACTGTCGTCATCCAGAAATCCTTCCCTGAGCACGCCTCTCCTGGACTCTTGAATAACTTTGAGCATTTCCTCGCCCAACGCATCCCGGCCACTAGATATTTCTCGGATCGCATACTCCTTGCCCAAAGTGATAACCGGCCCTGAGCTGACCTTGACTTGGCTGGAAATCTCCAGGGCTGACGCGATAATCCTAATGGAAACATCGGACCAACGGATAGGCTGATAATCTTTATGTATTTTTTCTTCTAACGCTAGCCGGTATTCCGAATCCTCAATGAGTTTCCTGATTGCCTGTTTCGTCGAGTTAATGTCCGACGAATCAATATACACCGCGAAATCCCCACCCACCTCTGGCAATGACGAATTGTGGGTCGTCACGCAAACCTTGCCTTTCACCAAGCTTTCACCAACCGGCAAACCCCATCCTTCGTATAGGCTCGGGTAAACGGTGAACATGGCATTCTCGTATAACATATCGAGTTCGCTATCGCTAATATCCGACAGGATACGGAACTTGCCATTCAAATAGCGGGTGGACACCAATTGCTGAAGAAACTCATTGGCTCGCCATCCAAGACGCCCCACACAAACCACCGAGGGCACATCCACGCCGTCGCCCATTAGCTCCTGCCAAACCCTAAAGATCAGTTGGTGATTCTTCCGTCCTTCAATCGTTGAAACGAATAGAACATAATTTTCTAGCTGGGATGCCTTTTTGATGGACTCAGCCTGGAAGAACTCATTAAACGAGGAACCATTCTGCGTCACGTAAATCGGCGGACAATCCACCGAGATACTCCGCGCATATTTCTTAATGTCTCTCGCGGTATTCTCAGAAACCGACAAGAAGCCATCAACATAACGGAATGACTTGCGGAGAAACGCTTGGAATACCTCCGAGGTTCCCTGATCGCAGGTTTCGCGTGCATAAACTGGAATCAGGTCATGCACGGTCATTACAAAATGGAATCCATACTCGGTTTTGAGGTCGTTAACGCGCTTGAAATAATCTCGATTAACCCAAGCGGCTCCCAGCATGCAAATTACTTTTTTGGCTTTTGTGGAATAGATTTCATATTTTTCCAAGGGCACCGATGGCTCAATATAACCAAGCTTCGCCAACTCCTTGTCGAAACGATATTTTCGCTTTTCAACGGGCCTACCAAGATCATTGAGCAACTGCAAGAAAAAATAGGGATCAATGACGCAAAACGAATTGACCCGATTATCGTAGGAAAGATAATGGACATTCTCGCTAGGATGTAGCGAATACTTGGCGATAGCCAATAAAACGCAGGACTGGACCCGTTGAATTCCCGTTAGATTTTCATGATGACCGATGTAATAGACAAGGTCGGAAATATCAAAGAATAAGTGGGTTTCCTCTGCTTGCCCAGATGACGGCACGGGCGCGGATATTTCAGCACCTTCAACCGCCTCAACCAAGTCGATTGATTTCAGCTTGCTTATATCGGCATATTGGGTCGCCAGCAGCACGTTTTGCTTGGTGCCCTCACAGATTTCGATTTTGTCTCCGCCCTCCAAAGCCACCGGCAGGCTTATATCGAAACCACAGCGCAACGGCCATCCGGCCTGATGCACGTCTTCACGGGGCAGATCCGCTTTTACTCGTGCTGCTGGCAAGTCATTCACTCGGATTATTAATTTGGCAGCACCGGAAAACTCACCCGTGGCGGAATCCTTTTTCGCGCACCAACCTTTAACGGTTTTATCGCTGAGCAATTCAATATGAATTTTATAATTATCCGTGGTTCGGGAAAGATTTTTTGTTTCCACCTTTTTAGCAACCGCCTTATCCCGTGGCGGCGTATATCGGAAAAGCTCGCCAAACTCCTGACTTACTATAACCACCTCATCGTGATTGACGTCAATCGACTCAAGAAAATAAAACTCCATGGCATAGGCACCGTCCCCTTTGTCAGCATCCTTCAAATCCTGTCTGGGTTTGTCACAGATCGTTTTACCGACAAACTCATCATTGACATAAACGGAAACCCCCAACCGGATCTCGGGTACTTCGGGATCCCATCCCCACCCCATTATAGAATTGGACAGTAACTTATCCACATAAAATTCAGCGGCCATTTTGACTCCAGCTTTTTATATCTAATATACCTTTTCACTAAGGTCCATTTAGCCTTTGCCATTATTCCATTAAAAACTAACGTATCGCTATATTATTCGGATACGTGCAAGCAAGTGTTTAATTTATATCAGATGTCTTTATAAGGCAAGTCCGGCATTCCCTTTACAACCCCCCTGCGCATTTTTTGCCGTACGTCACGGTTTGGTATTTTGCAAGACCAAATACCGTGGGACAGTTTTTTAACCTATAAGCCCAGCTTACGATGGCGAACAGGCTTTTACGGGTGACTCAGTGAAAATCGGTGAATCAAGCGGAAATCCGTACCGCCCCAGCAACCGCCCACATCTCCGCTTGACAATCAAACGCTTGATTAACACAATCTAACTCAATCGTTTGATTGAACTCCCGACCCAGGACCGCGAGGCCACCCGTTGCCACACAGCGAAACCACCCCGGACAACCCCGACGCCCGCAGCCGTTTAGTGCTGGCGGCGCTGCGCCTGTTCGCCGAGAAAGGCTACGAAGCCGCCACCACCCGCGAAATCTGCGACGCGGCGGGCGCCAACGTCTCCGCCATCCGCTACTACTTCGGCGACAAGGCCGGGCTGTACCGCGCCGCGTTCACCGAACCCATGGGCGACCTGCCCTGCCACGCCAACATGGGGATTTACGCCAACCTGCCCCTGCCCGCCGCCCTGGACCTGTTCTTCCGGGATTTCCTCGAACCGCTCAAACAGGGCGAGCCAGTGCGGCTGGCGATGAAGCTGCGCTTCCGGGAAATGATCGAACCGACCGGGGCATGGCAAGAAGAAATCGACGCCGAAATCAAACCCCAGCACGAAGCCCTCGTGTCCATGCTGCGCCAGCGCCTGGGCCTGGATCACATCGACGCCGATGTGCAACGGCTGGCCTTCGCCGTTATCGGCATGGCCGTGCATTTCTACGTCGGGCAAGACGTCGTCTCGGCCATTTCGCCGGACCTACTGAATGGTCCCGCCGCCGTCGACATCCTGGCCGAACGCCTAGCCGGTTACGCGCTGTCGATCATCGAAGCCGAGGCGCGGCGCCGCGCCGGAGAAATCACCCCATGACGCGGCCCAACGCCCGCCGGGCCAGCCTCGCCCTGCTGCTGCCGCTGCTGACGGGTTGCGGCGGCGGACTCTTCACCACCGTCGGTCCCGATTACCGGGC
>NZ_JBTEKS010000161.1:0-9264 GCF_054333355.1 Methylomagnum sp.
CCGTTCGCCCTGAGGTATCGAAGGGCGAACGGCGGGGCAACCAGCATTTTGTGTAAGTCCTGAAAAAATCAGCCAAAGCCAGCTTTGGACTCCAAGTTTCAGGTATATCGACAAATCCCAGGAAAAATCCCCATGAAAACCGCCCTCGTCTGGTTCCGCCGCGACTTGCGCCTAGCCGACAATCCCGCCCTGCACGCCGCCCTGGCCGCCGCCGAGCGGATCATCCCCGTCTACATCCATGAGCCGGTCAGCGGCGGCAACTGGCCGATGGGCAGCGCTGGCCGGTGGTGGCTACATCACAGCCTCACGGCGCTGGACGAATCCCTCCGTGAGCTAGGCTCGCGGCTCATCATCCGGCGCGGCGGCGGGCTGCAAACCCTGGCGAGGCTGATGAGCGAGACCGGCGCGGATGGCCTGTATTGGAACCGCCTGTACGAACCCACCGCCATCGCCCGTGACACGGAAATCAAGCGCGTCCTGCGGGAAGAGGGCGCGACCGTCGAGACCTTCAACAGCGCCCTGCTGTACGAGCCTTGGGAACTGCGCAAAGAAGGCGGCGAGGCATACCGGGTATTCACGCCGTTCTGGAAGGCCATGCAGAAGCGCGGCTTGGATTTCGATCCCGAACCCGCGCCGGACGGCTTGTCCCCGGTGCCCGAGACGCTAACGAGCGTCGCCGTCGGCGAATTGGGATTACTGCCCCGGATTGCCTGGGATGGCGGCTTTTACCAAGCCTGGACGGTGGGCGAATCCGCCGCCCGCCAGCGCCTCGCCGAATTCATCGAATCCGACGTGTCCGGCTACAAGGCGCGGCGCGACCGACCGGATTTGCCCGCCACCTCGCGGATATCGCCTTACCTCCACTTCGGCGAAATCAGCCCCCGCCAAATCGTCCAGGCCGTGCGGCATGGCGCGGCCTGGGGCGGGTCGGTGGGGGCCGAAGCCTATGTCCGCGAACTGGCGTGGCGGGAATTCGGCTACCACTTGCTGTTCCATTTCCCGCATACCACGGACGAGCCGCTGGATGCCAAATTCGCGGCGTTCCCGTGGGCAGGGAATTACCGGGACACGCTGACCGCTTGGCAGCGGGGCCAAACCGGCTTCCCCATCGTGGATGCCGGAATGCGCGAACTGTGGCACACCGGCTGGATGCACAACCGGGTGCGGATGGTGGTGGCTTCGCTGTTGGCGAAAAACCTGCTGATTCCCTGGCAGGAGGGCGCCCGCTGGTTCTGGGACACATTGGTCGATGCCGACCTCGCCAATAACAGCCTGGGCTGGCAATGGACCGCCGGGTGCGGGGCCGATGCCGCGCCGTATTTCCGGGTGTTCAATCCGGTGTTGCAGGGCGAGCGCTTTGACCCGGACGGCGCTTATGTCCGCCGCTGGGTGCCGGAGTTGGCCCGTTTGCCCGCCGCGTTCATCCATAAGCCGTGGCAGGCGGCCCCGTCCGTTTTGAGTGCGGCGGGCGTGCGGCTGGGCGAGAGTTATCCCCGGCCCATTGTGGATTTGCAGGGCAGCCGGGCACGGGCGTTGGAGGCGTTCGGGCGGATCAAGGCAACCTAGCGGCGATTTGGCGAAGGATGGCCCCGGTTCTTTACTTGCCCCCCGGAAAGCAAGTATTATTGCCGGACTTCGGGGCGTAGCGCAGTCTGGTAGCGCACCTGACTGGGGGTCAGGTGGTCGCAGGTTCAAATCCTGTCGTCCCGACCAAAACACTAGAGGCTTATCGGCAATGTCGATAAGCCTTTTTTCATGCCTGTCAAAAAACCACAACCCTCGCTATGGCCCTGAAGAAATCCGAACTCTATTCCTCCCTTTGGTCTAGCTGCGACGAACTGCGCGGCGGCATGGACGCCAGCCAGTACAAGGACTACATCCTTGTCCTGCTGTTCATCAAATACGTCAGCGACAAATACGCCGGGCTGCCCTTCGCCCCGATCACCATCCCCGCAGGCGCGAGCTTCAAGGACATGGCGGCGCTCAAGGGCAAGCCCGACATCGGCGACCAGATCAACAAGCGGATCATCGCCCCCCTGGCCGACGCCAACAAGCTGTCCGATTTCCCCGACTTCAACGACGCCAACAAGCTCGGCAGCGGCAAGGAAATGGTGGAACGGCTGGCCAACCTCATCGCCATCTTCGAGAACCCGGCGCTGGATTTCTCCCGGAACCGGACCGAGGGCGATGACATCCTGGGCGACGCCTACGAATACCTGATGCAGCACTTCGCCGTGGACAGCGGCAAAAGCAAGGGCCAGTTCTAGCCGAGGTCAGCCGGGTCATCGCGCAGATTCTCGGCATCCGCGAGGCGAGAACCAGCGCCGACCCCACCGTTTATGACCCGACTTGCGGGTCCGGCTCGCTGCTGCTGAAACTGGCCGACGCGGCCCGCACGCCGGTGACGCTGTACGGGCAGGAAAAAGACGCCGCCACCAGCGGCCTCGCTCGGATGAACATGATTCTGCACAACAATCCGACCGCGCTCATTGTGCAGGGCAACACGCTGACCGACCCGAAGTTCCGCGACGGTGAGACGCTCAAGACCTTTGATTACGTGGTGGCCAATCCGCCGTTCAGCGACAAGCGCTGGAGTACCGGACTCGACCCGCTCCACGATCCGCACCAGCGCTTCCAGCCGTTTGGCACGCCGCCCGCCAAGCAGGGCGATTACGCCTATCTGCTGCACATCGTCCGGTCGTTGAAAAGCACCGGCAAAGGCGCGTGCATCCTGTGCCCCACGGCGTGTTGTTCCGGGGCCATGCCGAGGCCGACATCCGGCGGAATCTGGTCCGCAAGGGCTATCTCGCTGGACTCATCGGCCTGCCCGCCAACCTGTTCTTCGGCACCGGCATTCCCGCCTGCATCGTGGTCATCGACAAGGCGCAAGCCCACACCCGTCAGGGCGTTTTCATAATCGACGCCAGCGGCGGCTGCATGAAGGACGGCCCGAAGAACCGGCTGCGTGCCCAGGACATTCACAAGATCGTTGATGTCTTCAACAAGCGGCTGGAAATCCCCAGATATTCCCGGATGGTCGGCTTCGAGGACATCGAGGGCCATTTGCGGGGCGGCATTCCCGCCGCCGATGTGGATGCTTTGCGGCGTTATTGGGCGGTGTGCCCGCAGCTTCGGGCGACCTTGTTCAAGGAGGGGCGGCCCGGCTATCTCGATCTTGCGGTGGAGAAGTCAGCCATCAAGTCCACGATTTACGGGCATTCGGAATTCGCCGAGTTCATCGCCGGGATGAACAGGCATTTCGACGCTTGGCGGCAAAAAAGCGCCGCGACGCTCAAGGCGTTGCGGCCCGGCTGTCATCCGAAGGAGGTGATCGACGCCCTGGCCGAGGATTTGCTGGCCCATTACGCCGACCGTCCGCTCATCGACAAGTACGATGTTTATCAGCACCTCATGGATTACTGGAACGAGGCCATGCAGGACGATGGCCACCTGATCGCCGCCGCTGGCTGGAAGGCGGAGACTTACGCATCATCGAGAAGGACAAGAAGGGCAAGGAGAAGGACAAGGACAAGGAGAAGTACAAGGGTTGGACCTGTGATTTGGTGCCCAAGGCGCTCATCGTGGCGCGGTGCTTCGCCCAGGAGCAGGCCGCCATCGACCAGCTTGCCGCCGATCTGGAAAGCGCCAGCGCGAAGCTGGCCGAGTTGGAGGAAGAACACAGCGGGGAGGAAGCTGTGTTCTCGGGCTTCGACAAGATCAACAAGGCCAGTGTGACCGACCGGTTGGCTGAAATTGAAGAAAGCGCCGATCCCCCAGGGAACGCCAAGCCCCAGCTTGGCGAAAAATCGGAAAGCACCGGGCTGGGACTCGGCGCTCCGACGGGCGGGCGGCCAGGGAATGCCAAGCCCCAGCTTGGCGATGAGTTGGAAAGCACCGAGCTAGGGCTCGGTGTTCCGGGGGGTGATGGTCCGGGGGCGGCGTTCCCGATGAGGTTGAAGTGTTGCGGGAATGGCTGCGGCTGAGTAACGAGGCGGCGGGGTTGAAGAAGCGGCTGAAGGAGGCGGAGGCGGCGGGAGGCGGCGCTGGATGCCGCCGTTCATGGGGAGATGGACCGGATTAGTCAGGCGTTGACGCAACGGGTGAAGGAATTGGCGGAGCGGTATGAGACGCCGTTGCCGTTACTGGGTGAGCGGATGGCGGAATTGGAGACTCGGGTTAATCGGCATTTGGCGCGGATGGGGTTTGGGGGAATGGAGGCAGGGCAATCGCATGAAGAAAAAGCTTGACAAGCGGCTGTTGGAGGCGGCTTAAAGCGAGCTTTTGCATGGCTTCAGGTCGAGAGTCCGATGGGAAACGCCGAAAAGAAGGGTTTGTTGGATCATTTTGCCGATTTGGAAGATCCGCGGACGCGGCAATCGCGACATGACTTGCAGGAGATTCTGTTGGTGGCCATCTGTGCGGTTTTGAGCGGGGCGGACGGGTGGGCCGGGGTGGCGTTATGGGGCCGGGCCAGGCTGCCCTGGCTGCGGAAGATTCTACCGTTCGAGAACGGGGTGGCCTCGCACGACACCTTCGGGCGGGTGTTCGCCCTGCTGGACGCGGCCCAGTTCGAGGCGCGGTTCATCGCCTGGATGGGCACGGTGTGCGGCGCCCTGCGCGGGGCATCAGTGGCGATCGACGGCAAGACCGCCCGGCGGTCGAAATCCGCCGGGGGGAAGGCCCTCCATCTCGTGTCGGCGTACGCCCACGACCTGGGGCTGACGCTCGGGCAGGTGAGGACGGCGAAGAAGTCGAACGAGATCACGGCGATCCCGGAACTGCTGGACGCGCTCTTGCCCAAGGGCTGCATCGTCACCATCGACGCGCTGGGCTGCCAGAAGGCCATTGCCGCCAAGATCGTCGAGCAGGAATCCGACTTGAGCAAGACCGAAACCTACGAGGAGCGGGTGAAAGCCCTGTTCATCAAGGAGCCGGCGACCCTGAAGCTGCTGATCGTGGTGGATAAGCTGCTCACCGGCTTCGACGCGCCGCCCTGCACCTATCTCTACATCGACAAGTCCATGCAGGACCACGGCCTATTCCAGGCCATCTGCCGCACCAACCGGCTGGACGGGGACGACAAGGATTTCGGCCACATCGTGGACTACAAGGATTTGTTCAAGAAGGTCGAGAACGCCATCGCGGTCTACACCTCCGAACTGGACCGCAGCGCGGGCGGGGCCGATCCCGAGGTGTTGATGCAGGACCGTTTGAAGAAGGGCCGGGAACGCCTGGACCAAGCCCTGGAAGCCATCGCCCTGCTGTGCGAGTCGGTGGAGCCGCCCAAGGGCGAACTGTGCAATACATCCATTATTTCTACGGCAACAGCGAAATCCCGTCCGACCTACAGGGACGGGAGCCGCAACGCGCCGCCCTCTACAAGGCCACCGTGGCCCTGGTCCGCGCCTACGCCAACATCGCCGACGAACTCGAAGCCACCGGTCACAGCGCCGCCGACATCGCCCGCATCAAGCGCCAACTCGCCCACGCCCTGAACATCCGCGAAATCATCCGCCAGGCCAGCGGCGAAACCCTCGACCTCAAAGCCTACGAGGCCGACATGCGCCACCTCATCGACACCTACATCCAGGCCGATGAGCCGCGCAAGATTTCGCCCTTCGACAAGATGGGCTTGCTGGAATTGATCGTAAAGACCGGCGTCGCCAACGCCATCGCGACCCAGCTTGGCGGCTTGAAAGGCGACAGGAATGCCGTGGCCGAGACCATCGAGAACAACGTCCGCCGCAAGATCATCAAGGAGCATCTGAACGACCCGGCCTATTACGAGAAAATGTCGGCCCTGTTGGACGAAATCATCGCGGCGCGGAAGGCGAGGGCCATCGAGTATGAGGAATACTTGCGGCGCATCGCCGAACTGGCGAGGCAAGTGCGGTCCGGGCAGCCGGACGACACGCCCGCCGATCTGGACACGCCGGGCAAGCGGGCGCTGTACAGCAATCTCCAGAAAACCACCGGGCCGGGCCTCGCCGAACCGTCCGGCGCTTATCCGAAGGCCGACCAGGTTCTGGCGCTGGCGCTGAGGATCGACCAAACCATCAAGCGAGTCCGGCCCGATGGCTGGCGCGACAACGGCGGACCTAAAGAGAAAATCATCAAAGCGGCTTTGTTCGGCGTGTTGCAGGACGTGGCCGAAGTGGAGCGCATCTTTCTCATCATCAAGGCGCAGGCCAAATACTGATGAGTACCCGTATCAATTTTGGCGACATCACGGCGGACGTGGTGTTCAAGGACATCAAGAACGTCCACCTCAGCGTCTATCCGCCCGACGGCCAGGTGCGGATTTCGGCTCCGGCCCGGATGAACCTCGACACCATCCGCGTGTTCGCCCTCTCCAAACTGGCCTGGATCAGGCAGCAACAGAAAAAGCTGCGGGAGCAGGAACGGGAAACGCCCCGCGAGTATCTGGAGCGCGAAAGCCATTACGTGTGGGGCAAGCGTTATTTGCTGACGGTGGTGGAGGGCGATGAAGCGCCGGGGATCGAGCTGGGCCATAGCCATCTGTTGCTACGGATTCGGCCAGGAGCCGATGAGGCGAAACGGCAAGCCATGATGGAAGCGTGGTATCGCGAACAGATCAAACAAGCCGCGCCGCCGCTGCTGGCCAACTGGGAGCCGTTATTGGGGGTGAAGGTGAAGAAGCTGTTTGTGCGGCAGATGAAAACGCGCTGGGGAAGCTGCAACCCCGACAGCGGCGGTATCCGGCTCAACACCGAATTGGCCAAAAAGCCCCGCGAGTGCCTGGAATACATTGTCGTGCATGAAATGGCCCACCTGCTGGAACCCACCCACAACGCCCGCTTCATCGCGGTAATGGAGCGGTTCATGCCGGACTGGCGGCTGCGGCGGGATCGGCTCAATCAATTGCCGGTGCGGCATGAGGCATGGGGATACTGAAAATCCATGAATCCCTCCCTCACTTGGCAAATCGAAGCCGCCCGGCGCGGCGACATCACCGTCGAAGCGGCCCGCGCCTTCATCGAAGCCTGGCCCGGCTACCAAGCGGGCGAATTGCGGCAGAAAGCCGAAGCCCTGGAAAGGCTGTCGGACATCGAAGTTGAGCGCCTGCGCTCCGCCTTGCGCCGCCGCCGGGGCGAGTGAAACTGTCATGCCACGCCAAGCTGGCCTTACAGCGCCATGCTAAGATGCAAGCGCTGTGTTGTTCCAATTAACAGACTGTCCGCTCATAAGGAGGAAAAGATGGATTGCTCAATGAACATGCTCTCCGTGATCCAAATGTCCGCGCCGCCGGGGCCGATCCCCGACGGAATGAAGGTGGTCGCCTTTACGGGACCAAACACATTCGACCCCGCGCCCTGTCCGGTGCTGGCCATAGGTAGCTTCATCCTCTGGCCCATGAGCTACATTGATAACCGCGTTAGCTTCGGCATGGTGATGTACGACCCGCAAGGTCAGGTTCTGAACCAAGTGGAAAAGCCCGGCGCACGGTATGTCTACAAGATAGCGCTGGACGGCTCCGGCGCATCGGGTTCGGTGACGTTCTCGGGGCAGGCGGACCAGACGGTGACAATGACGCTGGATGAAGCTTGTCAGTTGATGGTGGTTTGATTCCGCCCACCGAATTCCGAATCCGGTGGTGATTTATCCGGGTTGCCGCCAGTCCTGCGGAGCGGCCAAACAAAAAGGCCGATGCTTGCGCATCGGCCTTTTTTATCGGGGAAACTGAGCGGTTCGCCTTACAGCGTGTTGACCGCGTTCAATTCCTCGAACGCCTGTTGCAGGCGGGCCGACATGCTGGTCTGGGCGGCACGCAGCCAGACGCGGGGGTCGTAATATTTCTTGTTGGGCTTGTCGTCGCCATCCGGGTTGCCGATCTGGCCCTGGAGGTAGCCCTCGTTCTTCAGGTAATACTGACGGATGCCGTCCCAAGTCGCCCACTGGGTGTCGGTGTCGATGTTCATCTTCACCACGCCGTAGCTGATGGACTCGGAGATTTCCTCCGCCGTGGAGCCGGAGCCGCCGTGGAACACGAAGTTCAGGCTGTTGGCCGGGAGTCCGTACTTCTCGGAGACGTACTTCTGGGAGTTGTCCAGGATTTTCGGGGTCAGCTTGACGTTGCCGGGCTTGTAGACGCCATGCACGTTGCCGAAGGAAGCGGCAATCGTGAAGCGGGGGCTGACCTTGCTCAGATGCTCGTAGGCATAGGCCACATCTTCCGGCTGGGTGTACAGGGAGGCGTGATCCACGCCGCTGTTGTCCACGCCGTCTTCCTCGCCGCCGGTGACGCCGAGTTCGATTTCCAGGGTCATGCCCATCTTGGACATGCGTTCCAGGTACTTGGCGCAAGTCTCGATGTTCTCTTCCATGCTTTCTTCCGATAGGTCCAGCATGTGCGAGCTGAACAGCGGCTTGCCGGTTTCGGCGAAGTGCTTCTCGCCCGCGTCGAGCAGGCCGTCGATCCACGGCAGCAGCTTCTTGGCGGCGTGGTCGGTGTGCAGGATGACCGGGACGCCGTAGGCTTCGGCGACCGCGTGAACATGCTTGGCGCCGGAGATGGCCCCGATGATGGCGGCTTGCTGGCCTTCCAGCTTGAGTCCCTTGCCCGCGACGAACTGGGCGCCGCCATTGGAGAATTGAATGATGACCGGAGCCTTGGCCTTGGCGGCGGCTTCCAAGACCGCGTTGATGGAGTCGGTGCCCACGACGTTCACAGCGGGCAGCGCGAACTTGTTCTCTTTGCAGATGGCGAATACTTTTTGCACATCTTCGCCAGTGACAACGCCGGGTTTAACTACATCGAAAATTTTCTGGGTCATAAGCGGGTTTGTTTAAGAGTGTTGGTGGAACAGGTATGATTTTAGCGTTTTTCTTCCAGCCAGTCGATCCGCCATCCGGTCGAGCCGGGGGGTTGCAACGCGGAAGACCATCATCCCCACCATCAGAAAAACAGCCCCGATGCGAGCGAACGCATCCCGGAAAATGCTGCGCCGGATTTGGCAACGTCTGTCCGGGTTTCCGATTGGTCATGTTCATTCAAGGAAATCGCCTAAGGCTGATTGGCAAGGCGCTTCAGTCAACCCAAAAGAACCCGCCATTCCGCCCAGGATGACGCTGATTTTCCCAAATCTTAGGGGGATGCGCCCAGAACGCTGGGTTTTGTTCCTCAACCCCGCCTACTGCCGCACGTACCAGTTGCAGTCGATCTTATAGGCCACGGCCTGTCCGACCAGGGCCGAGGCGTGGATGTTCACCTTGGTCATGGCGACCCGCAGCAGCCGGGGCAGG
>NZ_JBTEKS010000162.1:0-9252 GCF_054333355.1 Methylomagnum sp.
TCACCAGAGAATTCCTACCCAACGAAGCCCATTGCCCGACATTCATCAACGCCGATCTCATCGCCGCCGGGCTATCGCCATTCCGCCCGGAGGAGTCAGCCACTCGGGCGGGGCGGTTAATGTTGGAGGAACTCGCCGCCAAGTTTGCCAAGCGGGAGAACTTTGCCTTTGAAACCACACTGAGTGGGTTAGGCTACGCACGACACATTCAAAATTGGCGCAAGGCAGGCTACCGGGTACAACTCGTATTTCTGTCTCTGCGCGATGCGGATTTGGCGGTATCTCGTGTGGCTGTTCGGGTTTCACAGGGCGGGCACAATGTCCCCGAATCGGTGATCCGCCGCCGTTTTGCGGCAGGACTTCATAATTTCCAAACCATTTACCGTGAATTAGCCGGCCAATGGTGGCTCTACGATAATTCGCAGCCGCGACCCGTTTTACTGGATAGAGGATCAAATGATGACCAAACCTGAACGCTCCATCCCGCCCGATGACCCAGACTCTGCCGGTATCGAAGCCGCCCTGCACCGTGCCGCCGAACAAGCGCTCAAACTCGCCCGCCAAACCGGCACGCCGTGCTATGTCATGCGCGACGGCAAAATCGTCGATATAACCGGGACTAGCCAACGCCATAAGCAAAGCCCTGCTCAAATAACCTGAGTTCACTTCAACAATCCAGAGAATCCCCCCATGACATCCCCACTCTTCGCCCCCTACCCCCTCGGCCCCCAAACCCTCAAAAACCGCCTAGTCATGGCCCCCCTCACCCGCTCCCGCGCCGGGCAGCCGGGCAACATCCCCACCCGGTTGAACGCCCACTACTACGCCCAACGGGCCAGCGCCGGGCTGATTATTTCCGAAGCCTCCCAAATTTCCCTGCAAGGCCAGGGCTATGCCTGGACGCCCGGCATCCACACGGCGGAACAAGTGGCGGGCTGGCGGTTGGTGACGGACGCCGTGCACGAGGCGGGCGGGCTGATCTTCAACCAGCTCTGGCACGTCGGGCGCGTATCCCATCCCGCGCTGCAACCGGACGGCCAATTGCCGGTGGCGCCGTCGGCCATCGCGGTGAGCGGCATGGCGTTCGTCACCAACGAGAAGGGCGAGCCGGAATTCGTGCCCCACGTCGCGCCCCGCGCCCTGGCCCTCGAAGAAATGCCGTACATCGTCAAGCAATACGTCCACGGCGCGAAGCACGCCCTCGCCGCCGGATTCGACGGGGTGGAAGTGCATTCCGCCAACGGCTATCTGCTCGACCAATTCCTACAAACCGCCACCAACCACCGCACCGACGCCTACGGCGGCTCCATCGAAAACCGCGCCCGGCTGCTGCTGGAGGTGGTGGAAGCGGTGTGCGAGGTCTGGGGTTCGGCGCAGGTCGGCGTGCGCCTGTCGCCGCTCGGGACATTCGGCGACATGGCCGACGCCGACCCGGAAGCCCTGTTCGGCTACGTGGCCGAGCGGCTGAATGATTTTGGGCTGGCTTATTTGCACCTGGTCGATTCCACCCACGTCGCGGGCAACACCACGCGGGACACGCCGGAACCACGGGCGGCGGCGCTGGTGAAGCTGATCCGCGAGCGCTATCAAGGCACGCTGATCGTTTGCGGCGGCTATGACCAAGCACGGGCCGAAGCCGCGTTGAGCGAGGGGCAAGCCGATTTGGTGGCGTTCGGTCGGCCCTTCATCGCCAACCCCGATTTGCCCGAGCGCCTCCGCGAAAACGCCCCGCTCAACACGCCGGACCCGAACACCTTCTACGGCGGCGGGGCCAAGGGCTATGTGGATTATCCGACGCTCAAACAGGCGCGAGGGGAGGCAGCCACGCCCGATTACGCGGACTTGGAGCGGGCATGAAACTCGCGCTGATCGTCGCGATGGGCGAGAACCGCGTCATCGGCGTGGACAACCGGATGCCCTGGCACCTCTCCGCCGATCTCAAACGCTTCCGCCAAATCACGCTGGGCAAGCCGGTCATCATGGGTCGGCGCACCCATGAATCCATCGGTCGCCCGCTACCGGGACGGAAGAACATCGTGCTGACCACCGACCGGAACTATGCGGCGGCGGGCTGCACGGTGGTCCACGGCTTGGACGAAGCCTTGCGGGAAGCGGTGGGAGACGAGGCGATGGTGATTGGCGGTTCGGCGCTGTATGGGGAATTCCTGCCACGGGCCGAGCGGCTTTATCTGACGCTCATACACCGGGCCTTCGACGGGGACACGTTCTTCCCAGAATTCGACTGGAACGACTGGCGGGAAATGGCGCGGGAGGATGTGGCCGCTGACCCGGACAGCGGGCTGAGTTATAGCTTCCTGGTGTTGGAGCGGATGAGCGCGGCCATGCCGAGCAAATAAGTCCGAGTAATCAAGCGAATGGTTGCGCCGCCGGGGGTGAATATTTCACAGAACTCTCCCCCCTGGTTCGGGCATCCTATGGCTCAACGGACGGGGCGTCACCGACGCCAAACCCGGTTCCGAACTCGCACAGGGGGGAAGTCGGGCGAAGGGCGCCGATAGCGGGCTGTCGTGGCCTTGGCGCTGACATGAGAGTGGCCATGGTTTCAGCCAAGTCACGGCACGATTGGCCTTACCACCCCGGAGGTCAGCCTTCTCGTCGCCATTCGCCCGATCTTCCCCCCGCCTTTTCCAGCAGTTGGATGTGCCCCATCACCATGCCCCGGTCCACCGCCTTGCACATGTCATAAATGGTCAACAAGGCCACTTGCACCGCCGTCAACGCCTCCATCTCAACGCCCGTGGGTCCGGCGGTCTTGACCGTCGCCACGCAACGCACCCGGCTGTGTTCCGGCTGAGGCTCCAGGTCCAGGCTCACATGGGTCAGCGCGATGGGATGGCACAGCGGTATCAGGTCCGCCGTCCTCTTGCTCGCCATGATGCCCGCGATCCGGGCGATGCCCAGCACATCCCCTTTCTTGTGGCCGCCCGCCATGATCATGGCGAGGGTGGCCGGCAGCATGTCGATATAGCCCTCGGCGACGGCGGTGCGCTGGGTGACGGGCTTGTCGCCCACGTCCACCATGTGCGCGGCCCCGGCGTCGTTGAAGTGGGTGAATTGGGTCATCAATGTCGATCGGCGGTTGGGCCGGGACTTAGCCCCGGATCAGGCCGTTCAGCAGTCGGCCCAGGGTTTCGGGATCGACCGGCTTCACCAGATGGTGGTCGAACCCGGCCTCCTTGGAACGCGCCCGGTCGTCCTCCCGGCCATAGCCGGTGATGGCGATCATCAAGACGTCCCGCAGCCCCGGCAGCTCGCGCATCCGCCGCGCCACCTCATAGCCATCCATGCCCGGCAGGCCAATATCGAGCAGCACCACCCTGGGCAGAAATCTGGCGGCTTCGGCCAGGGCGCCCGGCCCGTCGAAGGCGGTGCGGGCGTCGTGGCCGTCCAGCCCGAGCAGCAAAGCCATGCTGTCGGCGGAATCCACATTGTCATCGACCACCAGGATGCGGAACACGGGCGGGCGTGGGGCGGGGTTGGCGGCACCGGAATCCGAGCCAGCCATCGGGGCGTAGTCGGAACGACCGCCGCCGGGAGGGCGTTCTTGGGCGGGGTGGTCAACGCGATCATCCTTAATCGTTATCATCGTCCAGTCCTCTTTTAATGGTATGGAGGGCGAAGCGGACGGCTCTTGCCGCGATTCATGGGCGGAGTGGATTCCACTCGCAAGCCGTCCGTTCCGGGCCGTTTTACCCCACCGCGCACTCTAAAAGCAAGGGCCGTCGGGGTTCTCACTGAATTGCCCGCCCACCCCGCTTCCGGCATCGCGTGAGGCTGCCGGAAGCCGCTGGCTTTGGTGTTTAATTAAGGCGTCCATCAACCACAGCCCTCATCCAGATCATGGCCGACACCATCCAACTATTCGCCTATGGCACCCTGCAAATCCCCGAGGTCATGCGCGCCGTGACCGGGGCGGAATTTCCTTCGCAACCGGCGCGGCTTGAGGGCTATGCGCGTTATCGCCTGAGTGGCCGCGCCTATCCGGGCCTCCGGCGGGAACCCGGCACCCTGGCGGAAGGCTTGCTGTACGGCGGCATCGACGCCGAGGCGCTGCGGCGGCTGGACGCCTTCGAGGATGACTTCTATCGGCGGGAAACCCTGGCCGTGCTGGACACGGGCGGCGGGGCGGTGGCGGCGGAGGTCTATGTGGTTCCCCCGGCGCATTATTCGCTCTTGGTCTATCAGCCCTGGGATTTGGAGGAATTCCGGCGCGCCGCGCTGGCGGGCTTCATGGCCCGCTGCCGGGAGGAGCGCTGAGCTACGGGCATAAAAAACCGCCCGGCCACCTTCCAGCGGCGCGGGCGGTTTTAGTATCTGCTCGGCGTTACGGGGCTTTTTTGCCGGAATAAGCCCGGCTCAGCGTCCATTGATAGGTGCAGGTATTGCTGAAACCGCTGACAGACGCGCTAGCCGTGACCTTGAACGTCGACTTTTCCGAAATATCCAGGGTATTGCCGCTGGTATCTATCAGGCCGGAAAAACTATAGGTCGGTGGGCTGTATTTATATTTCCAGCTTGCGCCACCCGAAGAGCCGCTGCCATTCAATTCTTTCGAGTAATCCTGATAATACTTGGATTGCAGGTAAATCACCGAAGCGTTTTTGTCATCGGGGATCAGGGTTATTTTGCGTCCGCTGATCTTCCAATCGCCGGTGAGATTGGCGGCGGAAAGTGTGTCGCCGGACATCTCGAAGGTCTTGTCGTCATTGAAAGCAATGGTCAATTGCTGGTTTTTTTGTGAAACGGGCGTGATGGTTTTCTTGCCGGTGCCACGACCGCCGACGGCGCAGCTAAACGAATATTTGACATCGTAGGAACCCGTCATATTCCAGACCGTCTCGTCCACGGTCAGTTTTTTCTTCGTCGCCGCCCATGCGCCATTGCTGACAAGTAAGGCCACCCCCAAAGTGCCGATGATTAAGGTTCTTTTCATTGCGCGATTTCTCCAAATACATAGCTTTCAAAAATGGACAGATTCGATACTCGTCTCGATCAGCCAAGGGTCCGGGACGTTTCAATATCGTAATGCCCCTCGAATTATACGCGGATTGATTGAGCCGGACTTTGGGTGGTTGGTCATTTTGGGAAACAGTGCGGCTAGCGAGGGCTTAGGCTATGGCCGTCAATAACTTCCCGAATTCCGTAGGTCGGGCATGTACTCATGCCCGACGCCATCGCTGGAAATGTCGGGCATGGAATACATGCCCGACCTACCCGGCTGATAAAGTGTTTTGGTGGGCATGATGAGTACATATCCACCCCACACCCGTCCTTCAATAGAACAGGAAATCGGGGTCGATGGCCCGCCCCGGTTTTGGATTGGATTCGCGGGACGGCGCCTGATCCAGCCACGCCCGCCAGACGGCTTCGGGAATTTCCGGGAGGACATAATCCCGCTGGCCGGGCACCGGGAAGAATCGGGGCTGGAACGCCCGGCGGGCCATGAGCGCGTCGGCGCTAGGCGTCGCGGCGTCAAAGGCGGCGGTGGAACATGGCAGGATCAACAGGCGGCCGCCCATGAATTCCCCCTCCGTGGCGGTCAGCCGCAATTCGTCCCGCCACACGTCGGCCCCCTCGATCAATGTCCCGTTGGCGTCGCACAAATAGCCGCTCATGGCGATGCCAAGCCGGGCTGTGGCGGCGAAGACCAGCCGTAGCTTAAAGATACAAAGCTCGTCCTGTTGTCTTTCCGGGTATGGCATGGCGTGGTTTGTCCTTCGATGCGCTGGAATGCCTTGCTATTGCAGAAGCACGAAACCCTTACAGATAGTCGGCTTCGGCATAAAAATCCGTGACGGATTTGCCATTTCCGAGAGTTATACTACCCCGTCCTTTAGATTCCGAGCCGCACCAATGGTGGCCTGAGATTAAATAATTAGGGCTTAGGCATTGCGCCCCTTCGACCCCGCTCAGGACAGGTCTCTCAGGGGGCGAGGGGACAAACCGCGTTTTTGCGTAAGCCCTAACAATCTGAGTTTATAGTCAACTGCATAATTCGCCTTTACATGAAAGTATTTGCCGAGATGGCAAGTGTTTGATTGTCCGTCCGAACTTGCTCTCGGTTTTATAGCGGCTTGGTTTTATTGACTATAACTAACGATGGGCGACGGGGGCACGGGAGCCGCTGCGCGACCTTGCCCGGACTTATCCGTCCGTCCAGATCATGGCGCTGGGATGCTCGCCGTAGTCAGCCATCAATTGAGGTTCCCACCCAGTGCCCTGGCCCGTTTCGCCATCCCGCCGCGAATCGCTTGATTCCGTCGCCCTTCCCCCACCATCCCGCCCATGCGATTCGCATTCCCGGAACTGCGGATAGGCTGGGCACCGCTGGCGATAGCCCTCAGCGGACTGCTGCTCAGCCTGCTCCCGCTCAGCGCGGAACTGGAGGGACAGGCGGGGCTGGGCTTGCTGTACGCCCTGCGCGGCCCAGAGACGCCGCCGGACCATGTCGCCATCGTCGGCATCGACCGCGACTCCGCCGTGCGCTTGCAGGCGCCCGACGATCCCCCCGACTGGCCCCGCCAATTGCACGCCCAGATGATCCGCCAAGCCAGCCGGGGCGGCGCCGAACTGGTGGCGTTCAATATTTTCTTCTCCGCCTCGGCCCTGGACCCTGGGGCGGACAAGGCGATGGCCGACGCCATGCGGGAGGCGGGCAACGTGGTGCTGACCGACTACGTCAAGCCCCGCCACGTCCACGCCGGTGTGTACGTCGAATCGGTGGTGGAACCCTCCACCGAAATCGCCGACGCGGCCCTGGCGACAGCGCCCTTCCTGCTGCCGAAGAGTCCCGGCGGCGCCAATGCCTTCCTGACCCATTTCGGCGACGAGGAGAAACGGGCGACCCTGCCGTCCCTGTTGTTCTTCGCGTATTCCCTGCACACCCAGGCCGGCGCCCTTGCCAAATTCGTGCTACCCGCCGACCCCGCCCTGGCCGACCTGATCGCCAACATCGGGCCAAACCCGGGCCAGATGGCGAGATCGGATTACAACGCGCTGGCGAAAGGCTTGGCGGACCAGTGGCACGCCCGCCCCGAGCCGAGCGCCGCCACCAGCCCCGCCCCGGCGGATGACGCGCTCTCCGGCACCTCCCGGCGCTTGCTGCGCTCCCTGGCCCGCACCCTTCAGGGCGACGGCGTCCGCTATTTCAATCATTACGGGCCAGCGCGAACCTTCCCCATCATCCCCTACCACGAACTGGTGCAGCCCGCCCCCGGCGCGCCCGCCGCCGCGCTCAAGGGCAAGCTTCTGCTGGTGGGCTACATGGACGATTTTCAGCCGGAAACCACCGAGGGGACGTTCTACACGCCCTACTCGTCCACCAGCGCCGTGGAACTGGCCGCCACCGCCCTGGCCAATCTGCTGGAAGACAAGTGGGTCCAACCCGCCTTCGCGCCGCCCTACGACGCGCTGTGGCTGCTGGCCTGGGGGGGATTGCTCGGCGTCTTGGCCCAGCGCTTGTCGATCCGGCCCGGCCTGATCCTCATCGCCGCCCTGGGCGCCGCCTATCTGGCGACCGCCTGGCTGTTGTTCCAGGCGCAGGGCGTCTGGCTCTCCATCGCGATTCCCCTGGGCTGGCAAACCTCCCTGGCCCTGATTTTCTCCCTGTCGCTCAACTACCGGCGCGGCGCCCGGCGGGAACAGGCCATGCAGTCGGTCATCCACCGCTTCATCCCGGTGGACGTGTTCAGCCACCTGACCCGCCACCAGGACCACGCCACCCTGCCCAGCTATGGGCGGCTGACCAAGGGGCTGTGCCTCGCCACCGACGCGGGGCGCTACACGGCCCTGGCGGAAACCCTGGAACCCATGGCCCTGGCCCGCCTGATGAACGCCTATTACGGGGCGATCTTCGAGCCGGTGACGCGGCGCGGCGGCTGGGTGTCCGACGTGGTGGGCGACGCCATGCTCGCCATCTGGGTCGCCGACGACGCGGATGACCGCGACCTGCGCCAACAAGCCCTGCACGCCGCCCTGGACATCCTGGAGGCGGTGCGCCGCTTCGAAAAGCAATACGAACTGGTGCTGCCCATCCGCATGGGCCTGCATTTCGGCGACCTGCGCATCGGCTACGTGGGCACCGCCGAGCGCGGCGAGATCCGCGCCGTGGGCGACACCGTCAACACCGCCGCCCGCCTGGAAGCCCTGAACAAGCTGCTGGGTTCGCAAATCCTGGTGTCCGAGTCGGTCTTGGACGGACTTGGTGGCGTCGAGGGCGTCCGCCCCTTGGGCGAATTCCTGCTGGCCGGCAAAACCCGCCCGGTGTCGGTGCTGGAATTGTTTTCCAGGCCCGACGAGCCGTCGCGCTCCGGCGAACTGCTGGCCCGCTTCCGGGAAGCCCTGGCCTTGTTCGGCGAGCAGCGCTGGCCCGAGGCCCACGCCGCGTTCACCCGGCTGGGCCTGCAATTTCCCGAGGACGGGCCCACCCGTTTTTATCTACAGACCTGCCAGAGCTACCTCGCCAACCCAGCCCTGGCTGGCGCGGCCGCCGGCATCACCACCCAGAAACCCGATCCAGCCCGTCTCTTCAACCCATAGCGAGCCAACCATGACCACCCATCGGCGACAAGGCGCCCCCAAGGCCCATTCCACCCCGGCGCATCCCATCCCGTCCCGCCGCACCCAACCGCCGTTCCGGCTGGCGGCGCTGGCCTTGGGACTATGGTCCGGGGGCGGCGCGGCGGACTGCCATGACTGGGTGGCCCGTCTGATTTCCGCCCAGGGTCGGGTGGAAGTGCAAGCTTCGGCGCGGGGCGCTTGGCGGTCGGCGGTCGCCGAGCAGCACTTCTGCCCCGGCGACAAAGTCCGCACCCAGCCCCAGAGCCGGGCATCGGTGCAACTGGCGAACCAGACCTACCTCTCCCTGGACCAGCGCACCACCGTGGTGTTCTCCCATGTGGAGGCGGAGAAACCCTCGTGGATCGACCTGCTGACGGGTGCCCTGTTCGCCCGCAGCCGCACGCCCAAGTCGCTGGATGTCCGCACGCCGTTCATCAACGCCGCCATCAAGGGCACGGAGTTCATGGTGACGGCGGGCGAGGGCCAGGGCGAGGTGACCGTGTTCGAGGGCGAGGTGGAGGCCTCCAACGCCGCCGGCAAGGTGAGGGTGGGCGGTGGCCAGAGCGCCAGCGCCGCGCCGGGGGAAGCGCCCCATGTCGGCTTGGCCCTGCGCCCAGAGGACGCGGTGCAATGGGCGCTGTATTTCCCGCCCTTGTTCGACGCGACGGCGCA
>NZ_JBTEKS010000163.1:0-9205 GCF_054333355.1 Methylomagnum sp.
AGCGCCCCGCTCGACCCGCACCAGCCCCACATAGCCATGCCGATGACAGGCCATGTGAATCACGCCGTCCGGGTAGCCATCGGTGGCTTGGTCCGGTTCCGCCGCAAGCCCGATACGGGCGTGGGCGCGGGTCCGGCTGACGATGCCCGGCAGGCTGCGGGTATAGCCTCCGCCTAGGCCATCGGCGGCGACGATCCACCGCGCTCCGGCCAGCCCGGTTTGATTTTCCCGGCGCAAGGCGACCCATCGCCGTTCCCGTCCACCGCCACCGTCCACCGCCAGGGCGTTGGGCAGAAAGCACGCGCCCGCCCGAACCGCCGCCCGCACCAGCCCCGCGTCCAAGGTGAAGCGTGACAGGGCGATCCCTCCTGGCAGGGGAATCGACGCCTCCGCGCCTTCCGCCGCCAGATGGAACCGGCCCAAGGGCCGCCCGCCCAGCCGGACCGGCAAATCCGCCAGTCCGACCGCCGCCAATTCCGCCAAGGCGACGCGGTTAAGGCAGCCGCCGCAGACTTTGGACCGGGGGAATGCGCTTCGATCCAGCAGCAGCGTCGCCAGTCCGGCGCGGGCGCTGACCAGCGCGGCCATCGCGCCCGCCGGTCCCGCGCCAACCACAATGACGTCCCAATCGCCCGCTACAGCGCGGCGCCAATCGAGGGTGGGGGTTATGCGGTCTTGGTCCATATCAGTTGGAGACGGCAGGGAAAGCGGCGTTCAATGCGAAAGTCACGTAGTCCCGCCGCCTGGGCCAGTTGGCTGATTTCGGCGCGACTGAAAGCGGCGCATACCGAGCGGTCGCTGTCGCGATGGACGATGGGCGAGCGGCTGAGCAGATGGGCACCCAGCCAGACCAGGGCGCGATTGGGGGCTGAACGCTCCAAGTCGTTGATGATGATGCCCCGCCGGGCCGAGTCCGCCATCCGGCCCAGCAGGGCCACCACGGCGGAATCGTCCAGGTGATGCAGGAACAACGAGCAGGTGATCCAATCGCAGGCGGGCAGCGGGTCGGCGGTGGCGTCGAGTTGGCGCCACTCAATCGCCAAGCCCGCCGCCCGTGCCTTTTGCTGGGCGGATCGCAGAGCGAAGGCGCTGCGATCCGCGCCGATGCTATGGAGGGCTATTCCGTGGTGGCGTGCCCGGCGGGCCAAAGCGATAGGCAAATCGCCGCCGCCAGTGGCGAGGTCCAGAATGCGCGTAGTTTGGCGAAAAGCTCCCGCCCGTTCCAGAGCGTTCCAAATTGATCGGGTGCTGAAGCTGATTCGGTTGAGCCGCGCCAAGCCCGCCAAGGCCAGCCGATGGGCCTCCGCCGGCAAGGCGGGATCGTCCATTTCCTCGGGTTCCCGTTGGCGATTGGGTTTCATTGGAACATCCTTGTTCAATGAAGATGTAATAAATTTCTCCAGGGCAGGCTTTAGACCGGCCTGACTGTCGTGGATGGAGGTGGTTTCAATTGGTTGACGAATCCTATTCACCCCCGCGCCGACTCTAGGCTTGGCAACCCGCAATTAACCAATTAAACCCACCTCCCTCAACCGCTCAACGCCTTGGAATTCCGGCTGTTCCGAAACACCAGCGGCTTGTGCTGAGGGCGCTCGTAATCGCCACGGGCGCCCTCGATGGCGTCGGCGACCGCCGAGCGCTGGGGCGAGAGGCTGCACACCGGATCGGTGGCGTTCATGTCCCCGGTGAGCAGATACGCCTGGCAACGGCAGCCGCCGAAGTCCTTCGCCTTCTCCGGGCAGGACCGGCACGGCTCCTTCATCCAGCCGAAATTGCGGAACTTGTTGAAGGCGTCCGACTTCTCCCAAATATCCCGCACGCTCATATCACGCACGTTCGGGCAATTCAGGCCGGGCAGGATGCGGGCTTCGTGGCAGGGCAGGGCAACGCCATCCGGGGCAATCGTCAGGAAGGTGGTGCCCCAGCCGTTCATGCAGGCTTTCGGGCGGTCCTCGTAGAAGTCCGGCACCACGTAATAAATCTTCATCTTGCCCTTGAGCTTCTCCTTGTAGCCCTGCGCGATGGCCTCGGCTTCCTCGAATTGCGCCTTGGTGGGCAAGAGTTGATCCCGATTGATATGCGCCCAGCCGTAATACTGGGTGTTGGCGAGTTCCAAATAATCGGCCCCCAACTCGATGGCCATTTCCAGAATCTCCGTCATCAAATGGATATTCTGGCGATGGATCACCACGCACAGCACCATGGGGTAGCCGTGCTTCTTCACCAAGTGGGCGACTGCCTTCTTCTGCTCGTAGGAGTCGGTGCCCGCGATGAAGTTGTTCAGCTCCTTCTCCGGTGCCTGGATGCTGACCTGGATGTGGTCCAGACCGGCTTCCTTCAACTCGACGATCTTGGCCTCGGTCATCCCGTAACCGGAGGTGATGAGGTTGGTGTAGTAGCCGAGTTCCCGTGCGTGTTTCACCAACACGGGCAAGTCCTTGCGGGTCAGCGGTTCGCCGCCCGACAAGCCCAATTGCACCGCGCCCATGGCCCGCGCCTCGGAGAACACCCGCAGCCAATCCTCGGTGCTCAGCTCGTCGTTGAGCTTGGCGTAGTCGATGGGATTCGAGCAGTAGGGGCACTGCAAGGGGCAGGAATAGGTCAGCTCGGCGAGGAGCCAACGAGGGGGACCGCTAGGATATTGCTCTGATCCAGCCATTATCGAGCGCCGATTGCAGGAGACCGGCCACATCGTCCCGGATGCCGCTGATCTCGAATAACTTTTCCAATGCCTCGACGATCCCGTCCAGGTTCCGCGTGCCGTCGCAGAGTTTGAGTATCTCCGCCGCCGGGCCGTTCAGTTCCACCATGCCTTCCGGGTAGAGGATGACGTGCTTTTGCTGCGCCTCTTCCCATTGCAGGCGGTGCAGCGGCGAGAAGGCGAAGCGGGCTTGTTCGTCGAGGGCCATGCTTATGCCTTGATGTTGAAGTAGGGCGGTTTGTTGTCCACGTAGGCCAGCCACATGGCGTCCAGCATGGTCCACAGGATGTCCAGCTTGAACTGGAGGATTTCCAGGGCGCGTTCCTGCTGCTCGCGGGTCTTGAAGTATTCCAACGTGAGTTCGAGGCCGTGTTCCACATCGCGGCTGGCCTGGCTGACGCGCTTGCGGAAATAGGCCAGACCTTCCGCTTCGATCCATGGGTATAAATCGGGCCAGCCGGACAGGCGTTGCTTGTGGATGGTGGGCGCGAACATCTCGGTCAGGGACGAGCAGGCGCCTTCCTGCCAAGTGGCGTTGCGGGCGAAATTGACGTAGGCGTCCACGGCGAACTTCACGCCCGGCAGCACATGTTTGAGCGACCACAGTTCCTCGCGAGGAATGCCCACCGCCTCGCCGAGCCGGGTCCAGGCTTCGATGCCGCCCGCGTCGTCGTCCCAACCGTCGTGGTCGTGGATACGTTGAATCCACTTGCGGCGGGTGTCGCGATCCGGGCAGAGCGCCATGATGTTGGCGTCCTTCACCGGAATCTTGATTTGATAATAAAAGCGGTTCGCTACCCAGCCCTGGATTTGCGCCTTGCTGAGTTTCCCCTCGGCCATCTCGATATGGTAGGGGTGATTGATGTGGTAATAGACTTCCTTCGCCCGCAGTTGCGCTTCGAATTCTTCCCGGCTCCAGGGTGCAGTGTCGCTCATGATGTCTCTCTACAAGTCAATTTCCAAACCGTCGTGGGCCACTTCTAGCCCTGCTTCTGTCAGCGTTTTACGCTGCGGCGAATCCTCATCCAAGATCGGGTTGGTATTGTTGATATGAATCAGGATTTTGCGTCCCGGCGCGGCTTCGGTGAGGCTTTCGATCATGCCGCCCGGCCCGGATTGCGGCAGATGCCCGAGGTCCAAGGCCAGCTTGTCGACGATGCCCGCCTGACCCATTTCGTCGTTGCGCCAGAAGGTGCCATCCACCAGCACGCAATCCGCCGCTCGCATCGCGCGTTCCACCTGTGGCTCGATTTCTCCGAGTCCCGGCGCGTAATAAAGTTTCTTGCCCGTGGAAATCTGCTCGATGACCACGCCGATGTTGTCGCCCGGATGCGGGTCGTGGCGGTGGGGGGAATAGGGCGGCGCTTTGCTCACCAGGGCGTGGCTGTGGAAGCGCAGGTCGGCGATGCCGGGAATCTCGAAGCTGGTGCCGTCCAAGGGCACGGGATGATGGTTCACCTTGCAGTAGTGAGCCAGCATGGTGAACAGCGGGAAGCCGCTGGATAAATCCTGCTTGACCGGCTCGCTGCAATAGATTTCCAGCGGGCGGGTGGATTCGCGCAGCATCAGAAGGCCGGTGGTGTGGTCGATCTGGCTGTCGATCAGGATGATGGCCTTGATGCCGCTATCGCGAAGGCCGTGCTTCGGGTGGGCGCCGGGGAAGTTTTCCAGTTGGGTGCGGATATCGGGCGAGGCGTTGAACAGCACCCAGTTCTCGCCGTCACTGCTGACCGCGATGGATGACTGGGTGCGGCGCTGGCCGTTCATGGCACCCTGGCGGATGCGGGAGCAATTATGGCAATTACAATTCCACTGCGGAAACCCGCCACCCGCGCCCGCGCCGAGAACTCGAATTTTCATGATGTTGGAGGAAGGATTGAAAAAGGCCGGAAATGAAAACGGGGCTTCACATTGCTGCAAAGCCCCGTTCGGAAAGACAACCGCCGATTAACGGTTGTAGATGTACATCGTGACTTCGAAGCCGAAGCGCAGATCGTTGTAGCTCGGGGTTTCCCATTTCATTTCGGAAGTCCTCCAAAAGATTGATCCGTTGTTGATTGGCCTAGCTTTTTCAAGCCCGCCGCAAAGTATACGTTTCCGATTTTGGGAAAGCAACCGAGTGCGGAGCCAAGCCGGAATGGTTCCGAAGCAGGCGTGACAGGCCGGTTGTTAGGGCGCGAGCCGGGCAAAAATCTGCGGGGGCTTCGCGCAACGGCGAGGCGGCAAATCGACTCTGGCGGTGGCGTCACCGCCAGTTGATTTCCAACAACCCCGCGTAATCAGTCCCGCTGCCGGGCAACGGGATCAACGCCCCGCCGCCCAGTTCGATGTGCGGCGACAACCGCCATAAAAGCTGGGCCGTCCCGCCGCTCAGTGCGTTGTGTCCCGACACGTACTCCGCTTGAAAAAACAGGTTTCTGAGCGGCAACGGCACGCGCAGGCCCGCGATAAAACAAAAGGCGTCGGAACCCCCCGACATGGCCCGGTCCACATGATACCCGCCGATATGTAGCCCGATTTCGCCGAAATCGAACTGGTTATCCAAATAATTAAACGCCAGCAGCCGTCGGCCCGGCGGAGCATGAAATAGGGGGATGCCCAATTGGCTGCCGATAATCATTTGCCAGTCTCCCCGGACCGACCTCGATAATTTTCTCGATATTCAAGAAGCCATCCGGGTTGAAGGCTTGGGTGCCGTTATCCACCAGATTCAGATTGATGATGGAGAGACCGATATTCCACTGGTGGGGCAGGCCGAAATCCACCGAGGTATTGGCGAAGCCTCCGTAGGAAAAGGCGTTGACTTCCTCCTGCCAACTGATTTCCCAGCGTTCGGTCGCGTTGATGTCGAACAAGTTCCTGAATGGGTGGGATTTGCCCCGGGGGTCAGGCTTCGCCGCCGCTGGTTTTGCGGGCGTTTTGGTGTCGGCGGATGACGCCGGGGCCGGGACGCCAAAAAATATCGCGCCTGCCGAAACGAGAAAAATCGCAGAATATTCGCGGAAAACTGTCACCATAACAGCCATGAATATATCACTCCCACCCGGCGCTTCCCGCCTTACCCCGAATCAAGCCACGGCTTCTCCAAAAAGCATCGGTCTCGCGAGAATGCTCGTCATCACCTTCCTGCTGGCGGGCATGAATCCCACCTTTTCAGCCCCGCTTCCCCGTTTCCTGACACCGTTAGAATTCGCCTTGGTCGGTGACTACAACTACGGCCCGCTCGACGGCCCAAAGTGGCGGGAATCGGAACGGATGATCGCCGCCATCAACGCCAGCCGGGCGCGCTTCACGGTCCATCTGGGCGACATCCAGCCCGGCAACGCGGAATGCGCCGATACGATAGTCGAAGCCACCCGGCGGCAGTTCGCCGCGTTCCGGGCACCGCTAATTTATTTATTCGGCGACAACGAATGGACCGATTGCCACCGCTACGCCGCCATCAATCCCCGCTCGCCCTTCGTCAATCCGCTGGAACGGCTGGCCCATCTGCGGCGGGCTTTCTACGTCGGCAACAGGTCTCAGGGCACCTTTCAACTGCGCTTGGAGCGGCAGGCGGACAGGCCCCGCAATCCCGCGTATCGCCAGTTCGTCGAGAATGTCCGCTGGCAAGTGCAGGACGTGTTGTTCGTCGGCGTCAACGTGCCCGGCAGCAACAACAATTACTCGGGCGGTCCCGGCTCGCCGCAGACCGTGAAGGTGCTGGGCCAGGACGCCGAGTGGGCGGTGCGCAATGGGGCGGTCATCGATTGGTTGCGGGATTCATTTCATCGCGCCAAGGTCAATCAAGTCCGCGCCGTGGTGATATTGTGGCAGGCCAACCCCGACTTCGAGAGCCGCCGCCCGGAGTTGCCCCGCTACGACAGCGACGGGTTTCGCGACCTGAAGGGGGCGCTGGCTAGCTTAACCGCTGGCTTCGCGCATCCGGTGGTGCTGGCCCACGGCGATTCGCACGCGGGCTTCCGGGTGGACCGGCCTTTGCCGTTGCCGAATTTCCTGCGGGTGGAGAACTATGGCGATCCGGCCACCCACTGGACCAAGGTGACGGTGCTGCCGAACCGCCATGGTTTGGATATGTTCCGGTTCCAGGGGATGCGGGTGCCGGGGAACCCATAATATTAGGACTCACGCAGCCCTTGCTATTCAGTGGCTTATAGCGGTGTTCATTCGGATTCGATACGTGCCACACCTGTAGGGGCGAATTAATTCGCCCCTACATGGCGACCTGTCGTATCGAACACGGTTGTAAGTCGCGATAAAGAGTTCGTAGAACCGCCTGAAGGCGGGACTACAAGCCAAACCTGCTATACGCCATCCGTTCCCGCCGCGCCGCTTGATGGGTTACGCTTCGCTCCACCCATCCTATTTTTGATTGTCGATCATGCGCCGCTCCAAGCTCCTCGTTTTCCTGGCCATCCTGGTTCTTGCCGCCAGCGCCTACGCCGCTTGGCAATACGCCCAGAAGCCCCCCGCCGAGCAATATCGCACGGTGCCGGTGGACCGGGGCGACCTGGTGAAGGCGGTGTCCGCCAACGGCACGCTGAATCCGGTGGTGCTGGTCAACGTCGGCACCCAGGTGTCGGGCACCATTCAAAAGCTCTACGCCGATTTCAACGACCCGGTGAAGGCCGGGCAAGTGCTGGCGGAACTGGACCCCTCGCTGTTCCGCGCCGCCCTGGACCAGAGCCGGGCCAATCTGGCGAACGCGGAGGCTTCGCTGCAACTGGCCAACGCCAACGAACAACGCGCCCGCGCCCTGTTCGCGAAGGACTACATCGCCCGCCAAGAACTGGACCAAACCATCCAAGCGCTAGGTGCGGCGCGTGCCCAGGTGGCGGCGGCGTCGGCCACGGTGCGGCGGGATGAAACCAATCTCCGCTACAGCGTCATCGTCTCGCCGGTGTCGGGCATCGTGGTGTCCCGCAGCGTGGATGTGGGCCAGACCGTCGCCGCCAGCTTCCAGACGCCCACCCTGTTTTCCATTGCCCAAGACCTCAAGCGGATGCAGATCGACACCACGGTGGCGGAGGCCGACGTGGGCAGCGTGAAGGTCGGCCAGACCGTGCATTTCGCGGTGGACGCCTACGCCGGGCGGGACTTTCAGGGCACGGTGCGGCAAATCCGTTTGAATTCGCAGGTGCTGCAAAACGTCGTCACTTATAACGTGGTCATCGACGTGGCGAACCCGGAGGAAATCCTGCTGCCGGGCATGACCGCCTTCGTCAGCATCGTGACCGCCGAGCATAAGGACGCGCTACGGGTGCCGGTCGCGGCGTTACGGTTCAAGCCAGCGGCGGAGGAGGGGGCGGCACCGTCCCGGCCCGCGTCCCGTAGTGCGGCGGAGAAAAAAGTCTATCGGCTAGCGGACGGGAAGCCGGTGGCGGTGCCGGTTCAGACCGGGATTAGCGATGGCAAGTTTATAGAGATTGTTTCCGGGGAGGTCCGCGAGGGGAATGCTTTGGTCGTGGAAGATTTGACGGCGCAGAAGTCGGGGCAGGGCGCGGGGGCACCGCCGGGCGCGGGGCAGTTTAGGACGCGGATGTTTTAGATTTGTAGGTCGGGCTTAAGCCCGACCTACATCCAAATCTTTAGGCCGCGTGCTTCTCCAACTCCATCCCCCGAAACACCGAACACCGCTTGAACGCCTCCAAGCTCGGTGCCACCTGCTTCTGCTTGCAATACTTCGCCACCAGCTTCGCCAACCCCTTGATGTCCCGGCCCGTCGCCGCCGGGAAAATCTCCACCAGCTTCTCGATTAGCTCCGCGTCCACGTCCAATTCAAACTGCTCGGTCATCACCCGCCAAATCTTGCGGCGGTCTTCGGCGTCGGGTGGGTAGAACTTAATCATCGCGATGCAGCGCGACACGATGGCCTCGTCGATGTCGTCCACCCGGTTGGTGGTCAGGAACAACAGGCCATTGAAATATTCCAGCACCCGCAAAAACACCCCGACCACGGCGTTCATGGCGATGTTGTCGTCGCGGCGCTTGATGTACACGTCGGCCTCGTCGATCAGCATGATCGCCCCCCAGCGCTGGGCGCGGGTCAGCACGTCCTTGAGCGCGGTTTCCATGGTCGCCACGTTCAGCCCCAACTGCCCGGAATGCACCCGGTACAGGGGCCGCTTGATGATCTCCGAGTACACCTCGGCGGTCAGCGTCTTGCCCACGCCGGGCGGTCCCGCGCACAGCACCGTGGTGCCGCCGGACTTGCCCGCCACGATGTCGTCCATCAGCACGTCCATCTCGGCGGTGAGGATGTCGATGAGGTCGGTTTGTTCTTCCGGCAGCACCAGCTTGTCCTTCAAGGTCGGCTGGTACTCGTAACGCGCCATGTCGTTGACGTGGACCCACACGTAATGGCGCAGGTCCAGGTGGAACATGAGGATGTAAAAATGCACCGGCAGTTGGGTGAACAAGCCCTTCGCCATGAGCGCCTGGGTTTCCTCCACCTTATCCTCGGCCTTGTATTTCATGCTTTTCGAAGCCCGCCGCAAGTACGGC